>NZ_JAEQCF010000031.1:108164-135067 GCF_020738625.1 Microcoleus sp. PH2017_09_SFU_O_A | reverse complement strand
TGGGGGTGGTAGCTCCCGTGGGGGTGGTGTTGAGCAGGATGGAGGCGTTGTTGCTGCCGAAGTTCGCCACAGCTAAGTCTGGTTTCCCGTCGCCGTTGAAGTCGCCGATGCTGACGGAGTAGGGGTTATTGCCAGTGGTGAAGTCTACTTTGGGGGCGAAGGTGGGGGTGGTGGCACCGATGGGGGTGGTGTTGAGCAGGATGGAGGCGGTGCCGCTGGAGATGTTCGCCACAGCTAAGTCTGGTTTGCCGTCGCCGTTGATGTCGCCGATGCTGACGGATGAGGGGCGACTGCCACTGATGGAGCTGACGGATGGGGGGCGACTGCCAGTTGGGAAGTCAACTTTGGTGGCGAAAGTGGGGGTGGTAGCTCCCGTGGGGGTGGTGTTGAGCAGGATGGAGGCGGTGCTGCTGCCTAAGTTCGCCACAGCTAAGTCTGGTTTCCCGTCGCCGTTGAAGTCGCCGATGCTGACGGATGAGGGGCCACGGCCAGTTGGGAAGTCAACTTTGGTGGCGAAAGTGGGGGTGGTAGCTCCCGTGGGGGTGGTGTTGAGCAGGATGGAGGCGTTGCCGATGCTGCCTAAGTTCGCCACAGCTAAGTCTGGTTTGCCGTCGCCGTTGATGTCGCCGATGCTGACGGATGAGGGGCGACGGCCAGTTGGGAAGTCAACTTGGGTGGCGAAAGTGGGGGTGGTAGCTCCCGTGGGGGTGGTGTTGAGCAGGATGGAGGCGGTGTCGCTGGAGTAGTTCGCCACAGCTAAGTCTGGTTTTCCGTCGCCGTTGAAGTCGCCGATGCTGACGGAGTTGGGGTTATTGCCAGTGGTGAAGTCAACTTTGGGGGCCAAGCCTAGTACGCCGCTGTAGGTTTTGAGGGCCTTGGGGTTAAATGGTACTCTTGCTTCTATAGGACCTGTTTGTATTTCTAGGTTCCAGTCTCCCCCTAATTCAGTGCTGCCGGTGAGGTTGGCTGAGGCGGCGATGTCTGCACCTGTGATTTCACTGAGTCGTTTGAGGAAGTTTTTGCCTGTTTCTCCTTTGGCTACTTCGCAGCCATATAATAGGATATCTCCGTTTTCTGTGAGGGAATTTCCCCACTGTTGGAGTTGGGTACTGAATTTTTCTAAGTTGCTGTGATTCAGGGTTTCTGTGCTCAGGTTGATGCTGCCGGGGCTGCCGTGGGAAATGATATGAATAGCTGCAACATTACTTTCGGCTGCTAGGGCTTCGGTTATTTGTGCGATGCCGCTGATGCGGTCATCTAAAATGACTATTTTGGCGCCTTCATCTGCTCCTTTTATCAGGTGTTGATAATTCTCTACGGCCGAGTCTAGGAAAATGATTTGTTTCTGTACGGTTGGTAAGTTCATTGTAGGTACAATTGTGGATATCTATTGTTGACATACAGCTCCGACAGGAGTTAAGCTCCCTATTACAGGGAGCGATTTCTCGCTCCAGATAACTGATACAAAATCTGGGTTTACTACCCGTTGATGGTATTTTTGGTCATGGCGAATCCAGCGAAGCGGCAGCCCAAAGGGCAGCCTTCACTAACGCAGAGACTTAAAAGACTTGCGAAGTGCAGCACAAAATAGTCCGCGGTCAGTTATCAAGGGATATCTAACCTGGATCTGCTACGATCGTGGGAAATGAACGCAGAAAACTAACTACGTTTGCTTGTAGCTGCCAGCAGATGACTAAACTCCCGAACGGACCAGTCATCACCGGGTGAAAGCGTGGATTTTGACGCTGCAAAGCTGCCAGCAAAGTAAAAACTGAGCGTGGCACTCCCGCTGGGAATTATGATATTAATTACTGCCTATTTGAGTTCACTCGTGGCAGTTAGATGCGACCTAGTAAAATATTTACAGCGCTTCTGAGCAAGATAAGGTACACCCGATCGTACCGAGAACCGAATTTGCAAGGATGTTTTTCTACCCGATCTAGTTGTGGAAGGCTATAGATGCACTTATTTTTTTTACCATAGTTTGCAAAATATTGCAACCCTTTCTCCAAATTTACTATATCTCTAAGAATGCCGATCGCGCCTTGACTTTTGCTTTGTATTATGGGTCTGCATCTGGGGAACTGACAAGTCGGATCTCAGATCGAACTTATCCCAAATCCGCTTTGGATACATACCTAGGGCTTGCGCGACGAGACAGGATAAGTTTTTCACCACAGGCACGCGCCAACATTTGCGGCTTTAGTTCGAGATGAAGGATTTATAAATAATATAAATAACCGGGATTTAGTATGATATTATTTCCATCCTATCTTTATACCCAATAAAAATAATTGGTGGCGCGGACACCAAGTCTGTACTGCGAACTAATCTTAGGGCACTCGATCGACCGGATGCCATCTCAATTCCCAGATCATTAATTTGAGGCAATTATTGCCAGCGAACCAGGTGCTAAAATAATTGCGATACTTAAATTGTTAACATTCGATCGAACATTAACAAATGTCTCAAAGTAATTCCGCAGAAATCATGTACGATCGCGCCCTAACCCTCCAAAAACAAGGTGACTGGGAAAGCGCGGAAAAAGAATACCAGCAGATAATCGCCCAGCAACCTGATTGCGCGCCCGCCTATTTCCAACTGGGAAATGCTAAGTTAGTCAAGCAGGAATGGCTTGGGGCGATCGAACTTTACCGCCAAGCTTTAAATCGCGAACGTCGCTACTCTCAAGCATGGTACAATCTAGGAGTATGTTGGGAAAATTTAGGAGAAATTGAGGAGGCGATCGGGGCTTACCAACAAGCTGTAACGTACAATCCTAATTATGCGATCGCCCTTAACAGTTTAGGAGTCTTGCTTACCCAACAAGAAAAACTCCTCGAAGCTAAAACTTGCCATCAAAAAGCTGTAGAATTGCAACCAGATTCTCTTACTTATCGCGGCAACTTAGCTAACCTTCAATATCGCTGCGATGAAAACAGCGAAGCCGCAGCCAACTATCGAAAAATTTTGCAACTTGATGCGAATAATATCAATGCAATGGCAGCTTTGGTAAAAATCAATCAAGGAATTTGCCAGTGGGATACTCTCGCAGCCGACAGCGAAAGAATGTGGCAAATCGGCGCAACTTTAATTGAGCAAAATAACTTACAAGATTTATCTATTTTTGATTTTGTGATGTTTTCACCCTTTACGGCTGACAGACATCTCGCAATTACTCGCTACTTCTCTCAACTTACCAGCAGTAGAGTTAAACAAAATTATTTTCCCCCTCACATTCCTCCGGCTACATCTCCCAAAACTTTGCGAATCGGCTACATCGCCGGTGATTTTTACCAACACGCTTTAACGCATTTAATGGGTGAATTATTCGCTTTGCACGATCGCGCTAAATTTGAAGTATTTGCCTACTCTCTCGGCCCCGACGATGGCAGCAATGAACGGCGAAAACTAGCAGCAGATTGCAACAAATTTACCGATTTGCGGGGAATGCTGGCGGAAGCAGCAGCCGAAACAATCTATAATGACGGCATTCATATTCTCATCGATATGGGAGGCTACACCCTGTATTCTAATCCGAGAATTGTTGCCATGCGTCCCGCTCCGATTCAAATTAATTATTTAACTTATGCTAGCACTATGGGTGCTGATTTTATTGATTACATTATCACCGATAATATTGTAACGCCACCGCGCCTTGCCGAGTTCTTTAGCGAACAATTTATTTGCCTGCCAGACTGCTATCAAATTAACAACAATCGGCGAGTTTGTCCGGCAGAAGATCCGCAAATTAAACTTAAAAATCCCAAAGCTAAATACGGCTTTCCAGAAAATACCTTTGTCTTCGCTTGTTTCAATCACAGCCGCAAAGTTGAACCCGTAATTTTTAGCGTGTGGATGCGGATTTTAGAGCGCGTACCTGATAGCGTGCTGTGGCTGTTAGACAGCAATCCCGAAGCCACAAACCGCCTGCAAGCTGAAGCTAAATTGCGCGGAATAGATCCCAAACGCTTGATTTTTGCACCGCGATTGTTTCAGGAGGAACACCTAACTCGCCACATTTGGGTTGACTTATGTCTCGATACTTTTTATTGTAACGCTCATACGACGGGTAGCGATGCTTTATGGATGGGAATTCCCTCGATTACTTGTCCTGGTGAAACTTTTGCCTCGCGGGTGGGTGCGAGTTTGTTAAATGCAGTGAATTTACCGCAATTGGCAGTCAATAATTTAGAGGAATACGAACAATTGGCAGTGCATTTAGCAACTCACCCTCAAGAGTTGCAAAAGCTAAAAGATTACCTCAATGAAAACCGCCGACAATTGCCGTTGTTTGATACTCATCAAACCGTGCGGCATTTGGAATTAGCCTATCAAATGGTTTGGGAAAGATATCAATCCGGTGAGTTGCCGGGGGCGATAAGTGTCCCGCAATTAGAAAAAATAGAAACAGCAGATTTACCGAGGAATTTGACAACCAATTCGTGCGATAATTTAACTAATACAACAGCGGAAAAATTAGCAAATATAACAGATAAAAATATGGAAAACGGCCAGCAGCGAGAAACGATCGGTAGTGCGGATGCGCCGCATAGTTTAATTGGCGATCGCGATTTACCAGCTTGGTTAAATTCTCAAAATATCTCCCTGGCTTGTACTACCTATCAAACTAGCAGGTTAATGTTAATTGGGAATAATCCCGAAACCAATACAATTTCTGGATATTGGCGAATATTCGATCGCGCAATGGGACTTTTCTGCACGCCGGAACGCCTTTATCTCAGCTCAAAATATCAACTCTGGCAATTAGATAATGTGCTGGCTGCGGGTGGACAACATCAAGGTTACGATCGCCTTTACATACCGCGCATCGCCCACACCACAGGAGATATCGACATTCACGATATCGCTGTTGATAAAAATAACCAAATTCTGTTTATCAGTACCTTGTTTAATTGTATCGCTACTTTGAGCGATCGCCACAGTTGCAAACCTTTATGGAAACCACCGTTTATCTCACAATACATCAACGAAGACCGCTGTCACCTCAACGGTTTGGCAATGGTGGATGGAGAGGCAAAATATGTCACAGCGTCGAGTCAGTCGGATGTGGTGGATGGTTGGCGCGATCGCAGAAAAAATGGCGGTATCGTGATTGATGTCGCATCTAATGATATCATCGCTACGGGATTGTCGATGCCGCATTCACCTCGCTGGTATCAAGATAAGTTGTGGTTGCTGAATTCGGGGAGAGGAGAATTTGGTTATGTCGATTTAGAGACAGGGAAATTTCAGGCGATCGCATTTTGTCCGGCATATGTCCGAGGATTGGCTTTTTGGCAAAATTGGGCGATTGTTGGATTGTCGAAACCGAGGGGTGGTGACAATACTTTTAGCGGTTTAGAGTTGGATGAGTTGTTGGTAGCCAAAGATGCTGAGGCTCGCTGCGGTATGATGGTGATAGATTTGACTACTGGTGCGATCGTACATTGGTTGCGGTTTGAAGGAGTTGTCACGGAACTTTATGATGTGCAGGTGATTCCTCAAGTGCAAAAGCCAATGGCTTTGGGTTTTCAAACGGAAGAAATTGCTCAGTTAATTACTTTGGAACTTTAACCGCTGATGGTGGCGGATGGACGCACGGGTAGCTAGAAACCGGGTTTTTGCGAGAATACTTCGTTACTGTCGGTAAAAATCGTAAAAACCCGGTTTCTTGGATTGTGCGCGAGGGTCAGAAATGTTAAGATAGAGTTTGTTTTGTAACCTCTACATAAATATGTTCTAACCGCACCGGATAGCGAGCTATTGAATCAATAGAAATCCCATCAAAACGCAAAATAATATCCTTTAATTCCAAACGTTCCGGCAGCCAAAAAGCCAAATCGCTACCGTAGCGGCGGGGAATAAAACTGTATTCTGCTGCGCGGGCGATGACTTCAGCTTCTGCGTCGGTTTTAACCACAATAATTTCCTGAGCCGGAATTAGTTTTTGCAACTCCTCCAAACTGCCCTCAGCCACAATACTACCATTCTTTAAAATCCCAATTCTCTGACACAAACGCTCAGCTTCATCCAACAAATGAGTTGTTAGCAAAATCGTAATTCCTTCCGATTGCAAACGCTGAATCAACTCCCAAATTTCATAACGAGCCTCAATATCTAAACCAGTTGTCGGTTCATCTAAAATTACTAATTTAGGCTGGTGAACCAAAGCCACCGCAATATTCAAACGGCGCTGCATTCCTCCGCTCAAAGTTTCCACCGGACTTTGAGCTCTATCTATCAAATTTACTGCTTTTAAGCATTGTTCTACTTGATATCGGCGCTGTTGGCGCTCTAAACCATAAATTTGAGCAAAAAAATTGAGGTTTTCTGCACAGCTAAGGCTTTTGTAAAGCAAATTTTCTTGAGGCGCTACACCGATTAACAGTTTAGTAGCTTCCGAAACAGGTTCGCCATTGATGAAAACCTTACCGCTGTCAGCATTTAGCAAATTGCATAAAATATTGATAGTTGTAGTTTTGCCCGCCCCATTTGGCCCCAGCAAACCGTAAATTTCGCCAGCTTGAATGTGCAGTGTTAAATCGTTAAGCACTGAACGTTCGCCGTAAGCCTTATTTAGCTTTTCTATTTGCAGCACTGCTTAAAATCTCCTAGTTTTTTCTCTAAATTATCTTTGAATTCCCTGATTTATTTAAAGTCTTCTTTCTACTCTTAACATCCGCCGATATGACAGCCATCCGCCTGCGATCATCGAAATAGCAAATATGAATAAAAACCAGAAGTGCGATTCAATATCCGCAAAATCTTTGCCGTTAGCCCACACGCCTATCAGCGCTTCGTTCATATGATAAATCGGATTGTACTGGGCGAGATCCAGCAGGGTTTTGGGGAACAGCGCAGTTGGCAAAAATGCACCTCCTAAAATCAACAAAGGAACGCCGAAAGCGGCTACTAGCGAGTTGACATCTTCCGTGCGCCTCGCAAACTGCGTCCCCAGAATAAAGCCAACTCCTACGTAGGATACAATGCTGAGTAGAATAATCGCGCATCCTAACAGAATAGATCCTTGAAATTGTGCTCCCAAACACGCTGCGATCGTGTATACTAAAAGTACCTGACCGATGCCGATCGCGCTGTGAGCCAGAAAAATTCCTAAAAAGTAGGAAGTGCCACTCAGGGGGGAAACAAATAAGCGCTTGAGAGTATGCTGTTCTCGCTCTGAGACTACCGTGGCTACACTGCCGCCGAGACAGCTAAAAAATAAAGCGGCTCCTACTAAACTTGCAGGTGCAGCACTTTCAAAGGCTTTGGCTGTGGTGAGATTGGCGCGTTCTTTTAAAATTAAACCATTGATTAGCAAGATAGAAATTGGAAAAATACTCCACAAGACTAAGCTGCGCCGCCGCCTTCCCAATTCAATTAAAATTCGCTGCGCTACTGCGAGGGTTTCATACCAGTATTTCATAGGGATTGTGTTAGCATTGTAAGAATTGGAAATTGACATCAAGTCCGAAAAGAATCAACACAATCAAATTGGTTCGTAGTGAGGACTTTAGTCCGCATCAATCCGAGGACTCGCATTCCGAACGATCAAATTGGTTCGTAGTGAGGACTTTAGTCCGCATCAATCCGAGGACTCGCATTCCGAACGATCAAACCTTCTTGATGGCATTGAATTTACCGGAAATTATATGATTATTGATAATAACGCCACGGCATATTATACCATAGAAATACTAAGAATGTTAAATTTCAATAAAAAACCCGCCCGCGCGGGTTTTGTGATTTGACCAGACTAGGTTTTAAATTTTCGGTGTCTGTCGCTGCGCTCATTTAATACTAAAGTTCGTACCTCTGTAACATCCTTGAAAAGAAGTTAAACTTGTACGGTTTGTCTGTTCGAGTTTAGTCACGAGGGAGGGAGTATTACTTTCAGGATTTGTACCCCACTTGTAAATAAAGTCGCCGATGTAGTTTCCGGTTGCTTCGTAGCTGTGCACTTGTATCGGAATTCCCGAAACTCCTGAAACTGTTTGGTTGTTGTATCCGTTAACAATGATTTTCTCGATAACTGCTCCGGGTTCTACAGTCACGTTCCAGTTGACTGGTTCGTAGGCCGAAAGTGCAAGTATTATTGGCTTGTTGCGGCGTTCTACTTTGACTTGGATAGCACTTTTCGACAAATTTGCCTTCCCGTGTTCGGCATTAGCTTCGTAAACACCAATCAAATGAAGTTCTTTGTCTCCGGTTGACGAACCAACATAGGCTGAAAAATCGTCGGAACCGCCAATCCCGCAGTTGGCGGCCGAACTAATGGGGGAAGTAAAAGTTGTTTTTTCGGCGAGTTTCTGCTGCACCGTCGGGACTACCCACCAACCGGTTCCGACTCCTAAAGCACCTATTAAAGCAGCGGCAATTCCGAAAGGAATGACGTTTGTGAGGTGGCGAAAGGCGGTTGTTGCAGTTACTTGGGCTCGGGTTTGCTGCCAAGTTTCAGCAGTTTTTCCGGCATTGCCGCCATCTAGACAAGCTAACAAAGCTAAACTTTCCGGCTGTTCGAGCAGACTTTGAACTGCTTTCCCTTCCCCAACGTAGAGATTTCGAGTTTCGGTGTCTAACAGCAGCCAGTAGCGATCGCCCTCGCCGAAGTTGTACTCTTGTAGCGCAGGCTGAACTAAATCGTGCTGCAAAAATACCAGCCAAGCCATGTTATTGCCAGTTCCGACTATTTTGCCGTCGCTGAAAATAAGTTGGTCGATGTCGGGTTCCCACCGCCAAGCTACCCAGCGACTGTCTCCTCGATAGCCGAGGGATTTTTCGAGTTGCGGATGAGCGGTTATTTCTAAGCGTTGAACTAAGTTTGACACAGTTGGTCTCCTCAACTACGCGCGATCGAAGCTATCCCAAAGGGTAGGGAATCGCTACTTCCAGTCTTAGCTTAACTTATCCGGCGATCGTCCTTCAAAAACTACCCGTGCCGTTGCCCGTGGTACTGTTGGGAGACACATTGTTGCTGGGATTGGTATTCGGCGAAGTTCCCGGATTGAAATTATTCTGTTGATTAGTATTCGGCGAAGTTCCCGGATTGAAATTATTCTGCTGATTGGTATTCGGCGAAGTTCCCGGATTGGCATTATTGTTGGGAATTGTATTCGGCGAACTTCCTGGATTCAGATTATTCTGCTGATTAGTATTCGGTGAAGTTCCCGGATTGGCATTGTTGTTGGGATTAGTATTCGGCGAAGTTCCCGGATTGGCGTTGTTGTTGGGATTAGTATTCGGTGCAGTTCCCGGATTTGCGGGATTTGCGGGATTTGCGGGATTTGCGGTACCAGCAGGAGTAGTTATCGGGGCGCCGGCAGCATCTCTGGTAACGCTGTTGGGGTTCGGGGGGGCTGCTGGATTAGCTGCATTGGGGTTATTTCCAGGAGCATTGGCTGGGTTGGCGGCTGCGGGAGCAGTGTTTTGGGGAGCAGCGTTGGTGCCGCACAAGCTGACTAAATCAAAAGTTGTACCGCTTGGGGTTTCGATGAAGCAAACCGGCACATCTACTCGCGGGTTTGAGGCCCTGGGAAACTGGCCCGTTCCGGGCATGGGACGGCTAAAGGCGACTTGTGCCATCAATGGAGTCAAGGCAGCCGATAGAGCGGCTGCGAGGCGCAATAATCTCATCAGCACTTCCTCAAATGTTATATTTATTGGATCCACTATGCCTTATAAACTGCCAAGTGTCCTCATTCTGAAAGCCGATCTTTTTTACCAGAAAGAATTGGTTGAAAGCCCGCCCGCCTTCGAGGGAGACATTAAAATCAGAGTATTCATTACTCCAATACTCAGACTTCTGGGTAGAGGTAGCTCTCCAACTGTCAACTGTCAACTGTCAACTGTCAACTGTCAACTGTCAACTGTCAACTGTCAACTGTCAACTGTCAACTGTCAACTGTTTACAAATCCTCCTAGAGAGCCGCCACTGCCTGCAACATCTCGCGCACGCAGAAAGTACACTTAGAAAAAGCTGAGAGCGCCACAGTCGAATCCTCTGACAAAATCATTTGACTCCGGTACCCGTCGTCTGAGGGTTCTCGAAATACATGAAGCTGGCGTTGGTGGATATCTAGCACCCAAAAATCGTCAATCTGCGATGCAGCATAGATATCTCCTTGAGTCTCGCAGTCATTTTGAAGCGTACCATCGACTATTTCGATCAGCAGATATATCTCCGAGGCGATGGGATGGCGGTCAGTATAGCGCAGGGCGTCTGGCATCACAACTGCGATCGACGGTTTTGCTTGGGCATCGCCTAACTGAATTGGTAGCTCCACCCGCACTAAAACCTCATCTCCTAACAGCTTTTCCAGCAACTTCTGAATAAGTACAATCGCTGTAGCATAATCGGTTCCCTGTATTTTCATTTTTTTGACAATCAGTCCTGCAACTAATTTTACTTATTGTGAGTTTAATATTTTAGTCGATCGTACCTAATAATCTTCCACGCATATCAAAGGAGCAGATAGCCGGGGAGTGGGAGATTGGGAGAGGGGGAGAGGGCGAAAATCTTCATTCTTTATTCTTTTTTTTGTCAACTGTCAACTGTCAACTGTCAACTGTCAACTGTCAACTCTTCCTTCATTTAGTATCTAATTCGCGGGTCAATGTAAGCATTTAAAATATCAATTACAATACTAGCAATTACTACAATTCCCGCAAAAAACACCACAATACCTTGAACAGTTGGATAATCTCGCAAGCTAATCGCTTCATAAAGACGATTTGCCAGCCCCGGCCAAGAAAAAGTAACCTCAGTTAAAATAGCACCACCCAACAGTGCAGCAAAAGTCAGTCCCAAGACAGTAATTACCGGAATCAGCGCATTTTTGAGAGCGTGAGCCCATAAAATTTGCAATTCAGGAATTCCGCGAGCTCTAGCTGCTTCAACATAATCTGCTTGCAAAGTTTGCTTCAGATTCACCCTGACAATTCGCTCAAAAATGCCACTCAAAAGAATGCCCAGCGTCAAACTCGGGAGTGCCAAATAATGCAAACTTGTGAAAAACTGACCGGGGTTAGCGCTCAAGAGACTGTCTACAGTGTACAGTCCCGTGTAGCCTTGGGGAGCTGGGAATGTTACCGGAAACCGAGTTCCCAACGGAAACCAGCCCAACTGTACGGCGAAAATCAACTGCAAAACCATGCCAGCCCAAAAAGCCGGCAGCGAGTAAGTAATAATCCCAAACAAACGGCCTGCTGCATCGAAAATAGTGTTGGGGCGGGATGCCGCCAGGGAACCGATACTGATGCCGACAATTAAAGCTATGGCCATGCTACAAACTGCTAATTCGACTGTCGCGGGGAAATAGTCTCCGATAATTTGCCAGACGGTTTGGCCGCGAGTGGTGATGGAGGTTCCCAAGTCGAAGCCCAGCAAGTCTTTCATGTATTTTAGATATTGCTCCCACAGGGGTGCGTCGAGGCCTAGTTGGGTTCGCATTGCTGCTTTGGCGGCGGCGGGTGCTCGCGAGCCGAGAATGGCATCTATGGGGTCGCCCGGAGTGGCCCGGAGTAACAAAAATACTGCTGTGGTGATTGTCCACAACATTAGGGGTGCGAGTAGCAAGCGGACAAAAATATAAGATTGCAGGGCTTTTGAACGAGACATAGGAATTGGGAATTGGGAATTGGGAATTGGGAATTGGGAATTGGGAATTGGGATTTGATTTTAGTGATTGTCGATCGACTTTTTGCCAATTCCAGATTTTCCGATTGCGAGCATCTGCATGGTGCTTTTATATTATTGCTGTCCCCGCTCGCGTATTGTATAAGAGAGCAGGGACGATCGCACTCAAACAAAAAAAGGCTTTTTACGAAAATGAGATGCTTCCTTCCTATTCGCCCAGTAGCGATTCAAATGCAGCTTGCAAAGACTTGATATCGCCTACTCTGGCTACTAACAAGTTTTCGCTGCCGGCATCCTGCAATCTATCCTTCCAATACTGGATGCTATCCGAGTTGTTCATCCAGAAACTAATCACGGTATTTACAACTCGATCGACATCCCAGCCGCGATAGGGAGAAATTATCTCTACCGATGCTACAAAAGAATCGAGAGTACACTTTCGGTTTCCCAAGTATTCTACACCTGACGGCTGCTGTTGTTGCAGTAATTCCTGCTGCTGGTTAAAAAACGTTAAAGTTGGAGATACGCCCAGGATTTCAAATGTATAGCTCATGTTATCCTCCCGAAGTATTATTTTGCTCAAAGGTCGATCGCGTAGCGGGGCGTAAGCCATTGTCCACAAAAGCCAAAAACACTTGACATTACGCAAAAATAGGTACACATGGCCGAGGCTCATGGAGGTCGCACCCAAAATTTTAGACTCCTGTTCAACCTCCTCGATCGAGGCGAGTAAATCTAAAATCTAAAATCTAAAATCTAAAATCGAGTGACGTTGCTGCCCTCGATGCACCACAAGATCCTTTAATTACAGTCTTGGCGTGCGATCGCGCTTTTGCCCGCTTATTCTATGAATAGCAAATTTTTTAACAGTCTGGTGTCAAATAACTTACATTTTTGACATCCCCCAGCCATTGAAAATTCTAATCTAATTTGTATTAACCAGCGGTAAGGCAGGCAACCTGCACTCGGAGAAAGCGATCCGATTTTAGGTTAAAGATTTTAGAATTGGGAATGACTGATGAATTAAGGAGTTGTATGCTTTTTTGACCTGGTGTGAGTTTTGGGGCTGGAGTTCGGGAGCATCTCATTTTTGTAAAAAGAATTTTTTTATAGTGCGAACTCGTATAGCTCGCGTATTATACGATACGCGAGCTCCCGACAGCACTATTAAATGCAAAACAGAGATGCTCCCTTGGAGTTCTCGATCGCGATCGCCAGATTCAGGAAAGTAGTACCATGATTAATATTACAATTTTTTTACAGTAGTGCTTGAAACCTCAGCGAAGTTTTGACCGGGCGGCTACCCCAATTCAATATTGCTGTGGGACTTTGTATAGCGGTTCTCACAAAGATGAGGTACGTTGTTGGGCTTCAGCCCTCTTGGTTTCAGTGGTTATATAACCTGTCAGTCATACCTCACCTTTTTGAGAAAGGCTATAACTTATACTATCTAGGGCATCTTGGAAACGACAAACGATACGCAAACCTCGTAGGTGTCAGAATAATATTGATGTTATTGAAAACTCTGAGCCGTCGTCTGATGAAAAGCTCGCCCAAGATGTCACTGAGCCTCGTCTTGCTGATGCCGCTGGTGGTGCAAATCTCCGTAGCAGTCGGCGTCACTGGATGGCTGTCTTTTCGCAACGGCCAGAAAGCCGTCAATGACCTTGCTACCAGGTTGAGCTTGGAAGTCGCAGCGAGGACTAAAGAAAATTTCCGCAGTTTTGGAGAGGTGTCTCACCTGTTCCTGCAAATGAATAATGCTGCGATCGCCTCTGGAAACCTAGACCCTGATGACTTCCCCAACTTAGAGCGCTTTTTTTGGAATCAGACCAAGCTGAGCGATCGCACTACAACCATCTACTACGGCGACGAACAGGGCAAATTCCTCTTGCTCAAACGCGAAGCAGATGAATTAGTATACATCAGAGACGAATCAACTGCTCCCAACCGCCAAATTTATCGCCTCGACAGCAAAGGAAACCGCACTGAGCTAATCAAAACCGCCCCCTACGACCCCCGTACTAGACCGTGGTACCAAGCTGCCAAACAGGCAGAAAAAGCCACCTGGTCTCCGATCTACGTCTTCACTGCCTCGCCAGTTCTCGGCATTACGCCGGTGATGCCGATTTACACTGAAACAGGAAAACTGCGGGGGGTATTGGCAATTGACCTGACTCTTTCTCAAATCAGCGATTTTCTCAAAAGTATCAAAATTAGCCCGTCAGGAGAAGTTTTTGCGATCGAGCGCAGCGGGGAAATAGTCGCCAGTTCCACAGATGAATTGCCGTTTATCACTGACAACAAAGGACAAAAACGGCTGTTGGCAACACAGAGCAAAAATTTGCTAATTCGATCGGCTTCCACATACTTGCAAACACGATTTGGCAGTTTTGAAGAAATTGACAGCCAAGGACAGTTTAGCTTCGATATAAAAGGCAAACGTCAATTCATTACGGTCGCTCCCCTGCGAGACGGCCGCGGTCTCGATTGGCTGATTGTCGTAGCAATCCCGGAAGCAGACTTTATGGAGCAAATTAACGCCAACACTCGCACAACTATTTTATTGTGCTTTTTTGCCTTCATACTGGCGATCGTCCTGGGAATTTTCACATCTCGCTGGGTTGTCACACCAATTACCCGATTGCTGGAAGCTTCCAAAGCTTTAACAAAAATGTCCGAAGCTGCCGACTTCACCTCCGCCGAATTAGACGGCGAAGTCGAAGTCAAAGGCGTCAATGAACTCGGCGTCCTGGCTCAGTCTTTCAACCAGATGGCCAGACAATTGCGATCGTCTTTTGTAGCCCTAGAACGAACCAACTCCAGTTTAGAACAGCGAGTAGCAGAGCGGACTGCCGAACTCGAAGCCACCGAAGCAGAATTGCGGGCTTTGTTTGCAGCCATGAACGAATTAATTGTAGTTGTGGATGCCACCGGTCGCTATTTGAAAATCGCGCCCACAAATATGTCGCTGCTCTACAAACCAGCAGCAGAATTAGTTGGTAAAACTATCGGAGAGCTGTTCCCGCAAGCTACAGCAGACAATTTTCTCAACCACATTCGAGCAGCCTTAGATAGTCAGCAAACAGTTAGCATCGAGTACGATTTAACCATTAACGACCGCGAAATTTGTTTTGCCGCCAGCATTTCGCCGCTTTCAGAAGAATCCGTAATTTGGGTGGCTCGCGACATTACCGAACAGAAGCGAGCCGAATCAGTGCGGCGGATGAGGCAAAAACAATTGCTCAAACAAAATACGGTTTTGCTAGAATTGGCAAGAAATAAAGCGCTATATCGAGGCGATTTGCAAGTAGCTTTAAGAGAAATCACCGAAGCGGCGGCTCATACCCTAGACGCAGAAGCAGCCGGAGCGTGGTTGTACGATGAAAGCCGATCTAAATTGCAATGTCTAGACCAATTTCACCGCAGCAACGGCGAGCATTCCCAAGGTGCCGAACTCGCAGCACCAGACTATCCAGCTTATTTTAAAGCTTTGGAAGAAGACCGGACGATCGCAGCCGACGACGCTCTCTCAGATATCAGAACCAGAGAATTGGTATCATCTTACTTTGCAGAAGGCGGCACCACATCCACATTGGATGCGCCGGTGCGATTGGGAGGACATACAGTTGGAGTCCTCTGTATCGAACAGGTGGGAAGTGCTCGCCACTGGACAGTAGAAGAACAAAATTTTGCTGCTTCCCTCGCAGATTTGGTATCATTGGCGATCGAAGCCAGCGATCGCGATCGGACACAAAACGCCCTGCGTCAAGCAGAACAAAAATACCGCAGCATCTTTGAAAACGCAGTCGAAGGCATTTTTCAAACCACCCCCGAAGGTCGCTTCTTGAGCGTAAATCCATCCTTAGCCCGCATCTACGGCTACGCCACTCCCGAAGAATTGACATCAAATCTCACCAACATCAGACAGCAAACTTACGTCAATCCTCAACAACGCGAGAAGTTTATGCGAGTGATGAAAGAATCTGGACAAATTTCGGGGTTTGAGTCAGAAGTTTACCGCGTTGACGGCAGCATAATTTGGATTTCCGAAAGCGCCCGTGCAGTGTGCGACACGCGCGGTGAGGTAATCTACTATGAAGGTAGTGTCGAGGATATTAGCGATCGTAAAGTCTTTGAATCCGCCTTGCAACTCGCCCTAGAAGCAGCCGAAGCAGCCTCCACCGCAAAAAGCGCATTTTTAGCAAACATGAGCCACGAACTGCGGACGCCCCTCAATGCCATCATCGGCTACAGCGAAATGCTCCAAGAAGAAACCGAAGAATCCGGCTACAATGAACTCACCCCAGACTTAGACAAAATCCGCACATCCGGCCGACACTTGCTATCGCTAATAAACGACATTCTCGACATTTCTAAAATCGAAGCCGGTCGCATGGATCTCTACTTAGAAACCTTCGACATCGCCACCTTAATTGAAGAAGTCGCCGACACCGCCGCGCCACTAATTGAGAAAAATCATAACACTTTAAACTTACAGCAAATAGGCAATATCGGCACTATGCACGGTGACATTACCAAACTGAGGCAGATTTTATTGAATTTGCTAAGCAATGCCGCCAAATTCACTCACAATGGTACAATTACCCTCAGCGCCAGCCGAGAACAAATCGCCGGCTACAGCAGCGAAGCGACACCACAAAACAGTTCGGAACCTGCGGTAAATTCTCCATCCTCAAATCCCAGTAAAGAATTTTTAGTAGTTAATTGTACAGATACAGGAATTGGCATGAATCCCGAGGAATTGCAGAACATTTTCCAACCCTTTATCCAAGCAGACGCTTCTACCACGCGCAAATACGGCGGCACTGGTTTGGGACTAGCAATCAGCCAGCGTTTTTGCCTCATGATGGGTGGCAATATTTCAGTAAACAGTCAAGTCGGTGTTGGTTCTACTTTTACCATCCGCTTACCTATTAATACTTAAACAAGTAATTGGTCATTGGTCATTGGTCATTTTTTGCTTCGTCATTACCAATTCCCCATTACCAATTCCCCATTACCAGAAAGAATTGGTTGAAAGCAAGAAAGCGAGTGAGGGAGAAATTAAAATCCGACTATTCATTACTCCAATCCTCTTCCTTCTAGGTAGAGGTCGCTCTTAAACTGTCAACTGTCAACTGTCAACTGTCAACTGTCAACTGTCAACTGAACAATTACCTTTGAATGCTTCTCGGATCGAGAGCATCCCGCAATCCATCCCCCAATAAATTGAACGCCAAAACAGTCAAAATAATCAGCGTCGCCGGAGGCCAAACCAACCAGGGCTGCAACACTATAATTGAAGCATTCGTAGACAAAGATAGCAAATTTCCCCACGAAGGATCGGGCTGTTGAATTCCCAAACCAATCAAACTCAAAACCGACTCCGCCACAATAAAACCCGGAACCGACAAAGTAGCAGAAATAATTACATAAGTTGCAGTTTGTGGCAACACGTGGCGGACAATAATATAAATTGGGTTGGCGCCCATAGCCCGCGCCGCTTGCACGAATTCTAGCTGTTTAATTGACAGTACCTGACCGCGAATTACCCGCGCCAAACTCGCCCAACTGATAAATGAAGTAATCAGCACAATCAAAATAAATCGCTGAGCACTTGTCAATCCGGGCGGAAGGACTGCCGCTAGAGCTACTAATAAATAAAGACCGGGAATCGTCATCAATACTTCAGCAAAGCGCATTAAAATACTGTCAATCCAACTGCCGAAATAACCAGATATTCCTCCGATTAACAATCCTAAAGGAAAGGAAATTGCTATACCAACTAAACCAATACTGAGGCTAATGCGGCTGCCCTGTACTAAGCGGCTGAATTGATCGCGAGCTTGTTCATCAGTGCCTAAAAGGTTAATTTTACCTTCTCCTGTAGTGCCAAACAGGTGGATATCCCAAGGCAAAATTCCTAAAAACTTATAGGGAGAACCTTTGACAAACAAACCAACAGCAGATGGTTTTTGCCAGTCTACAATTACCTCGCGAGCGCCCGTATTCGCATCCACCGGCCCCTGAGCAGTCGGGTAAACGTGGGGGCCGATAAATCGCCCGTCTTTGGTGCTTAAATAAATCTGAGTTGGTGGCAGCAAGGAACTGTTTAATTGAGAGTCGTAGGGGTCGTAGGGAGCCACAAATTCGGCAAAAAGTGCGACTGTATAAAAAATTAACAGCACTACGGCTCCCAACCGAGCTAGAGGATTATTTTTAAGATTTTGCCACCATTTCATAAGTTTTAGGTTTGAGATTTTAAGTTGGTTCGTAGTAAGGACTTTAGTCCTCCCAGGTTCGTAGTAAGGACTTTAGTCCTCCTAGGTTCGTAGTAAGGACTTTAGTCCTCCCAGGTTTGTAGTGAGGACTTTAGTCCTTTGCGAGCGTTTTTTTCGGAGAGTAAGAAGCGGTTTGAGGAGTGCGAGCGTCCCCGCTCGCTACATATAAGGAAGCGAGCGGGGACGCTCGCACTCACATAATAGCAAAACTGAGATGCCCCTAATCCTTTCTTCACGGAATCAGTAGCAAGGGCTGAATTCGTTACTAATACAATTTTTAGCAGAAAGAATTGGTTGAAAGCCGGAACCCTTGTAGGGAAAAATTAAAATCAGACTATTCATTACTCCAATCCTCTTCCTTCCTTTGTCAACTGTCAACTGTCAACTGTCAACTGTCAATTGAATGAAGGACTGAAGTCCTTACTACAAACCTTAAACTATTTTTTTTCATCGGCTACCAAAATTATTCTATTTTCATTTTCGGCAATTTTCC
Organism: Microcoleus sp. PH2017_09_SFU_O_A; assembly: GCF_020738625.1. Classification (NCBI taxonomy): domain Bacteria; kingdom Bacillati; phylum Cyanobacteriota; class Cyanophyceae; order Oscillatoriales; family Microcoleaceae; genus Microcoleus; species Microcoleus sp. PH2017_09_SFU_O_A. Next base: position 116,652 of record NZ_JAEQCF010000031.1, on the reverse strand, counting down.
CCAATTCCTCGCCGTTAAAAGGATTGTAGAAAAACGAACCTGTTTGCGGAGGTAATTTGGGATTGAGTACAATTTCCACGATACTTTTGACCACCCCAGTCAGGGGAATTGCCAGGATAACTCCTAACAATCCTCCCACTCTACCTCCTAAGAGCAAAGCTGTAAAAATAATTACCGGACTCAACCCCGTGAGATTGCCCATAATTCGGGGTGCTACTAAATTATCCTTGATTTGCTGGAGACCGATCGCAACTGCCAACACTTGGAGCGCCAGCCACCAATCGATAAACGCTACAATTATACTAACAGTGCCGATGCCCAGCGTCGCTCCGATAAACGGAATTATTTCTGTCAATCCGATAAACACGGCAAACAACAGAAAAAACGGCACTTGCAGCCACCAAAAAGCCAGAGTTAGCGAGGTCGCCATAAAGAGTCCCAGCAATAACTGTCCCGAGACAAATCGCTGGAGGTTTCGCTGCAAAGTATCTGTGAGAACATAGCGAATATCCGGCGAAAAAATGCTGGTCAAACCCTGCCAAACTCTTTGACCGTCTAGCAGCATATAAAATGAAATTACCAGGATAAAAATTAAGTCGAGAAACCAGTTAACTGTACCGACAACTAAGCCTAAACTTGTACCTGCGATTGCTTGTACTTGTTCCTGGACTTTGGCTGATAACTGCTGTTCCAATATTTGCACGTCAAATGGTAAATTGCGATCGGCACTCCACGCTTGAAATTCGCCTAACTGCTGCCGCGCTGACTCCAGCAAGTCCGGGAACCTCACCCCCAACTGTCTCGCTTGACTGAATACGGGCGGTACAATAGTTAAACCGATGACTGCGACTACCACACCCGCCATCAAATAAACCAGCCCCGCAGCTATTCCCCGCGGCAAAAATACTTGCAGTCTGATTACTGCATAATTTAATAAGAATGCAATCAGTCCCGCTGTTACTAAAATGCTGACCAGTTCCCCAACATAATTGATAGCAGTCAGGGTAAACCATCCAGTCACTAGCACTAGCAACCAAGTAATTAGAAACTGTTGGACGGGAGTAAATACACTATTCATTGTGATTTTATCAATTAAACTGGCACAAGTTTTTTAGCTTCTGTGCCGTATTATACAACAAAGATATAGCAATCCTAAATGAATCGTATTTTTTTTACCCCACCCCAACCCTCCCCTTAGTAAGGGGAGGGAGTAAGAAGAAGTTCACAAATGATTTAGGATCGCTATATTAAACTATAGATTAGCAATAATCAGTTCAATATTAGATTAAATTCTTTTGGCAGTGATGAATTGGTGATGGTAAAAACGCTCTGGGACAGAAAATCTGAGTCCGATCGCCCTGCAAGCGATCGCAAATCGCGCTAAGATTACTCTGCCTCAAAATCCCGATCGAGTCAAAGGTCGATCGCACAACCTCGGATCGAAATCGCGATTATCAGGTGAAATGGCGCCACACTCACCCACAAGGAGGAGGCGCGACCGATCGCACGCTCAGCTAAAATAAATTAGATATTAAAACCGCAATCTTTCTTTACAATATCAAAAACCCCAGGCTCAAACCGGCGGGAGGAACTACCGTGACGAATCAAGTTTTTTCAGAAGCAGAAGAACAGCAACCGCTTGTCCCCGTGCAGAGCGGGCGCGACAGCAAATCAGCAGTGGATGCGCCTGAAACTGGCATCTCAGATACCTCTCGCTGGCACTTCTCCTCTGAAGAAGATGAACGAGAAATAGCCTTAGAAGTTCCAGACGAACAATCAGAAGTTTCCGAAGCTGAAGAACCAGAAGTTCCTCCCAGTAAAGGACTCAGGTGGCAGACGCTGTTGGCGGGCGCAGGGATTGGCGTAGCTGCAACGCTGTTAGCAGTACACTTGACTGCGGGCCAGAAGAGCGCGCGTCCCCCAGTTGCAGCCCCAGCGGCGGCTCAGCAGGGGACGCATCAGACGGTGACAGTGGCTGCTGTGGAATCGGCCGAGGTGGCTCAAACTCTGGAAGCGACGGGGACTGTGGCGCCCTACGATTTGCTGCCGGTGCTGCCGCAAGCCAACGGTTTGCAAATCAAGCAGGTTTTGGTAAAAGAAGGGGATGCGGTAGAAAAAGGTCAGGTAATGGCGGTTTTGGATGATTCGGTGCTGCGATCGCAAATTGCCGAAGCCACTGCTAAGGTAGAATCGGCAGATTCTACGGTAGAACAAGCGCAAGCTCAGGTGCAACAAGCCCAGTCAGCCCAACAAGAAGCCCAAGCCGGCGTTGCTCAAGCCCAAGCCGGCGTTGAAAAAGCCGTCGCTGACGCAGCGCAAGCCAAAACGGGCGTGGGCCAAGCTCAAGCAGGTGTCGAGCAAGCCAAGGCTAGTGTCGAGCAAGCTAAGGCGGGGATTGCTTCTGCTGAGGCTAAATTAGCTCAAGCTCAAAGAGAAGTAAATCGCACCCAAAATTTGGCTTCCCAGGGAGTAATCAGCCAGCAAGATTTGGAAAAGCGCAAAACCGAGCGAGATACTGCTGTTCAAGATGTGAACAAAGCTAAGGCTGATTTGAATAAAGCTTTGGAAGAACAGAACAAAGCGGCGGAAGAAGTGCGATCGGCTCAAGCTAAAGTAGCTACAGCAGAAGCTAATATCAGTACGGCGAGAGCGGCCCTCAGCAGCGCCCGCGCTAAGGTGAATACGGCCGGCTCTGCTGTCAGCAGCGCGCGCGCAAATGTCGGGAACAATGCAGCAGGTGTTCGCAGTAATGATGCGCGAGTGAAACAGTTGCAAACTCAACTCGAACAAACAATTGTCCGAGCGCCGGACAGCGGTATTGTATCTGAAAGAATTGGTCGAGTTGGTGATGTTTCTTCGGGAAGTCAAAAACTATTTTCGATTATTCGAGGAAACAAGCTGGAACTGCAATTAAAAGTACCGGAAACTCAGGTTTCTCAAGTGCAGCCGGGAACGGCGGTGCAGATTACTTCGGATTCTGATAAGCGGATTAAGTTGTCGGGAACTGTGCGAGAAATTTCGCCGTTAGTTGACCCGCAAAATCGGCAGGCTACGGTGAAGATTGATTTGCCGACAAGTGAGTTTTTGCGATCGGGAATGTTTTTGCGCGCCTCGATTTCGACGGCGACGGCTCAAGGTTTGAAAGTCCCTGCTAAGGCTATTTTACCACAGTCTGACGGCAGTTCTATTGTTTACAAACTTGTAGGCGAGGACAAGGTGCAGGCTCAACCTGTGGAAGTTGGAGAGATTACTGGGGGCGCGGTTGGTGATTTGACGACTGCTCAGGTTCAGATTAAAAAGGGGTTGAAGGCAGGCGATAAAGTGGTGGTTGCTGGGGCTGGTTATCTTAAGGATGGCGATCGGATTAAGGTCAGCAGTCAGTAGACAGTTGGTAGTTGGTAGTTGGCAGTTGGCAGTTGGCAGTTGGCAGTTGGCAGTTGACAGTTGACAGTTGGCAGTTGACAGTTGGTAGTTGACAGTTGGTAGTCATTATTTATTGTAGGGTGCGTCAGGTGAGAATTTGGCGACGACAGACTAATAATTTTCCACGCTAAGCACCTTACGATTAGTTGCTTACTACTACATATTTGGAGCGGGCTCTCCGGCCTACTCCACAAGAATTTTAAGGAGAAGATTAGTTAGTTAGTTAGTAGATATTTGGAGCGGGCTCTCCGGCCCACCCCACAAGAATTTAAAGAAGAAGATTAGTTAGTTAGTAGATATTTGGAGCGGCTATCCGGCCCACTACACAAGAATTTAAAGAAGAAGATTAGTTAGTTAGTAGATATTTGGAGCGGCTCTCCGGCCCACTCCACAAGAATTTAAATAATAAGAACTATATTACCAATTACCAATTACCAATTACCAATTACCAATTACCAATTACCAATTACCAATTACCAATTACCAATTACCAATTACCAATTACCAATTACCATTCCAATTATGTCTTTTAATATTTCGGCTTGGTCGATTAAACAGCCTGTCCCGACGATTGTTTTATTCTTAATTCTGACAATCGGGGGATTAGTATCCTTTCCGGTTTTAGGCATTGATGATTCACCGAACATCGATGTGCCTTCAGTTTCGATATCTGTCAGCCAACCGGGGGCAGATCCAGCCGAACTTGAATCTCAAGTTACGAAAAAAGTAGAAGATGCTGTGGCGGGTTTGGGCAATATTGACCACATTATTTCTACTGTTAATGACGGTTCTTCTAATACTACAGTTAACTTTTTGTTGGGCACAAATAGCGATCGCGCTACGAATGATGTCCGAAATGCGATCGCCCAAATTCGCCAAAGCCTGCCCCAAGACATCAACGATCCAGTCGTCAAACGGGTGGAATTTGCCGGTAGTTCCATTATGTCCTACGCCGTCGTTTCCGATCGCCAAACCGTAGAACAGTTAAGCGAATTAATCGACCAAAACATCAGCCGCGTCCTGTTGTCGGTCAAAGGTGTCGCTCAAGTGCAGCGAATTGGAGGCAGGGACAGGGATATTCGAGTTGATTTAAACCCCGAACAACTGCAAAGTTTGGGGATTACAGCTACCCAAGTTAACGACCAAATTCGCAATTTTAACATCAATCTTCCCGGTGGCAGAACTGAAATCGGCAATTCCGAGCAAACAGTTCGCACCATCGGCAGCGCCAAAACTATCGAACAGTTGAAAGCTTATCAAATTACTTTACCAAAAGGCGGTTTTGTGCCGCTTTCCAGTTTGGGAAAAGTTGACGAAGGCTATGCAGAAGCGCGTCAGGGTGCGCGGCTCAATAACAAGCCTGTTGTAGCTTTTGCTATCCTCCGCAGCACCGGCAGCACTCTCGTGACTGTGGAAGAAGCGGTGCGGGCAACTGTTAAGAAAATGGAAAAAACTTTGCCGCCGGATGTCAAGCTTGAACTTATTTATACTTTAGCAGATCACATCCGAGATTCCTATGAAGCTTCTGTTGATGCTTTAGTTTTGGGGGCGGTTTTAGCGATTGTCACGATTTTTATATTTCTGCGGGATTGGCGGGCGACTTTGATTGCTGCTGTGGCTTTGCCGCTGTCGGCAATTCCTACTTTTGCTGTGCTGAGAATGGTAGGATATACGCTTAACGGCATGACTTTGTTGGCGCTGTCGCTGGTGGTGGGTATATTGGTCGATGATGCGATCGTCGAAATTGAAAATATCGAACGCCACGTCGGGATGGGGAAAACGGCTTATCAAGCTGCTTTGGATGCTTCTGCTGAAATTGGTTTAGCTGTTGTTGCTACCACGATGACGATTGTTTCGGTGTTTGCACCGGTGGCTTTTATGCCGGGAATTCCTGGTCAGTTTTTTCGACCTTTTGGCGTGACGGTTTCGGCGTCGGTGTTATTTTCGCTGTTAGTAGCCCGCACTGTGACTCCGATGATGGCGGCTTATTTATTTAAGGAGAAAGGACATCATGAGGAACTTAAAAAAGACCAACTTTCTTATCAGTACCGCCGACTTTTGACTTGGGCTCTGAAGCATCGGGCGATCGTCCTAATTTTAGCTGTTGCTTTATTTTTCGGCAGCGTTCAGTTAATTCCTTTCATTCCGACTGGGTTTATCGATCGCGATGATACCGGACTTTCGACTGTTTCCATTGAATTACCGCCCGGTTCCACCTTGTCACAGACAGATTTAGCAGTGCAGCAAGCAACTAAATTATTGCTCGCCCATCGGGCCGTAAAAAGCGTTTTGGAGACCGAAGGCGCTCCGACAGTATCCGGGGGGCCAGGTGGTGGCGGAGGGGGCGCTAGTGGCGTAAATACAGCCAGTCTGTACGTGAAATTGAAACCCGCCAATCAGCGGATCGGACAACAGAAGTTTGAGGAGGAAATGCGGCCGAAACTTGCCGATGTTCCCGGTGTGCGGCTGAGTTTTGCTCAAGGGCGTGTGGGCGGTAGGAAGCAAATGTCGATCGTCCTCAAGAGCGAAAATGCGGAGGCTTTAACCAAAACTGCGGAAACTCTGACGCAACAAATGAGGCAACTTCCGGGACTGATTGAGGTACAATCTAGCGCGAGTTTAGTCAAGCCGGAAATTTTGGTAAAACCCGATCCAAATCGGGCGGCGGATCAGGGAGTTTCGGTGCAACAAATTGCTCGCACTGCTTCTTTGGCAACGATTGGAGATATTGACTCAAATCTTGCTAAGTTTGATTTGCCCGATCGACAAATTCCGATTCATGTGATGTTGGCGCCGCAGTTTCGCAGCGATATCGAAACAATTAAGAATCTGCAAATACCGGGTAAAAATAATACTTTAGTACCGTTGAGGGCAGTGGCGGATATTGCTTTGGGTAGCGGGCCTTCTCAGATCGATCGCTATGACAGAGCTCGTCAAGTATCTGTAGAGGGCAATTTGTTGCAAGGTACGACTTTAGGAGAAGCTGTTGCTGCGGTGAAAAAACTGCCTGCAATGAATCCTTTACCCCCTGGCGTGGAACAAGAATCTTCGGGCGATGCAAAAGTTATGCAGGATATTTTCAGCGGTTTTGCGGGGGCCTTGGGAACGGCGGTACTGTTTATTTATGGTGTGTTGGTGCTGTTGTTTGCCAATTTCTTGCATCCGGTGACGATTATGGCGGCATTACCTTTATCTTTGGGTGGCGCGCTGTTGGGACTTTTGGTAGGACAAAAATCTCTCGGTTTGTACGCTTTGATTGGTGTAGTGTTGCTGATGGGAATTGTGACGAAGAATTCGATTTTGCTGGTTGATTACGCGATTATGAATCAGAAGGAAGGCGAACCGATGTATGAGGCGACGCTGGATTCTGGTGTAGCGCGGTTGCGGCCGATTTTGATGACAACGATCGCCATGATAGCTGGGATGGTGCCGATCGCGCTGGGAATTGGCGCGGGATCTGGGGTGCGGAGTCCGATGGCGATGGCGGTAATTGGCGGTTTGATGACTTCTACGCTATTAACTTTGGTGGTAATTCCGGTGGTTTATACCTACATGGATGGCTTGCAAGTCTGGATTTTCGATCGGGTGCGGGGGAAGAAAAGAGGCCAAGGGCGATCGAATATCTCCGGGTAGGGAAACGGGCACTGCCGTCTCTTCCTGCGTCAGGAGAAGGCTTTTGGAGTGTACGGTGCGTCAGATCTCAGGTTTGTCCGAAAAATTCCGGCGATCGAGACTGACGCACCCTATTAATTTTGCCGCCATGGGCGATCGGCAACCCCAAAAAATAATTCTCAAAATCATTGACTCAAAATCACAAAATCGTCGTATAATGTGTGTCTAGTCATTATTTACCGCAATCCCTAAAAAGTAAAAGCCAGTAAAACAGACTAAGCGCGGACGTAATTCAGTGGTAGAATGTCAGCTTCCCATGCTGAACGTCGTGGGTTCGAGTCCCACCGTCCGCTTTAACTGAATTTTCATACAACTATGAAAATCAATTAGTGCTATCAATTCGATCTATGGCTAATTTCTTAACCGCTGCATTATATAAATTCGTTGAACTATCCGATTTTGCCGAGCTGAAAGCACCGCTAATCGATTGTTGCAATAAAAACAACGTCAAAGGCACCATCTTGTTAGCAGCCGAAGGCATCAATGGTACGATCGCCGGTTCATCCGAGGGCGTGCGCGCAGTGCTGGCATTCTTGCGTAGTGACGCGCGTTTTGCTGATTTGGTTCACAAAGAATCTTTCTCAGAAAAAGCACCGTTTTACCGCCTAAAAATCCGCTTAAAACGCGAAATCGTCACGATGGGAATACCCGATATTAATCCATCTCTCATGGCTGGCAAATATGTCAAGCCCGATGAGTGGAATAAGCTGCTTGACGATCCTGATGTTGTCGTAGTTGATGTGCGTAACGACTACGAAGTATCTATGGGTACTTTTGCAGGCGCTATCAATCCCAAAACCAAAAGCTTTTCCGAGTTACCTGAATGGGTGCAGCAAGAAACTGCTTTGCGCGATAAACCCAAGGTGGCAATGTTTTGCACGGGTGGCATTCGCTGCGAAAAATCTACTGCTTTTTTGCGATCGCAAGGTTTTCAAGAAGTCTATCATCTCGAAGGCGGGATTTTAAAATATTTGGAAACGGTTCCGGAAGCAGAAAGTCGTTGGGAAGGTGAATGTTTTGTCTTTGATGAACGGGTTTCTGTTGTTCACGATTTAAAACCTGGTAACTATGAACTTTGTCGCGGTTGTCGTCACCCGATTAGTGAGGAAGATAAGGCTTCTGAATTTTTTGTCCTGGGCGTGAGTTGTCCTCATTGTCATGACTCGAAAACCGAAGCTAAAAAACAAGCTTTATTAGAGCGGCAGCATCAGATTGAGCTTGCTAAGCGTCGCAACGAAGTACATATGGGCGCGTGCTATGATGCTAAGGAAAAATCCGATGGTGCGATCGACTAAAAGGTATGTTGTTGGGCTTGAGCCCCAAGAGCGCTGAAGCGCAACTACGTACCAAGAAAGGTATGTTGTTGGGCTTGAGCCCCAAGAGCGCTGAAGCG
>NZ_JAEQCF010000031.1:0-108120 GCF_020738625.1 Microcoleus sp. PH2017_09_SFU_O_A | reverse complement strand
ACCAAGAAAGGTATGTTGTTGGGCTTGAGCCCCAAGAGCGCTGAAGCGCAACTACGTACCAAGAAAGGTATGTTGTTGGGCTTGAGCCCCAAGAGCGCTTGCATCGCAACTACGTACCAAGAAATGCCCAATGCCCAATGACTATATGTCACCAATATATCCAATTTTATATTCATTCCGCCGTTGTCCCTATGCTATGCGCGCACGTTTAGCGCTGATGATTAGCAATCGCGCGTGTGAGTTGCGGGAAGTTGTTTTGCGAGACAAACCACAAGAAATGTTAGACGTATCTCCGAAAGGTACAGTACCGATATTGATTGATGTTGACGGGCGCGTACTCGATCAAAGTATCGATATCATGTTGTGGGCGTTGGAACAACACGATCCTGAAAAATGGTTGAGGCCAAAGGAAGGTTCTGTTGCAGAAATGCTGGAACTTATCTCTCAATTTGATTATGGGTTTAAATATCATCTTGACCGTTATAAATACCCTGAGCGTTATGCTGGTGTTGATGCTCAAGCACATCGCGATGAATGTGCTTTATATCTGGGGAAACTCAATGCTAAGTTAATCAAGAATAAATATTTGTTTGGTAATAATGTAGCATTGGCTGATATGGCGATCGCACCTTTTGTCCGTCAATTCGCCCATACCGATAAAATTTGGTTCGAGGAACAGCCTTGGATTCCCCTACAAGCTTGGTTGACAGCCTTCACCGACTCGGAAATTTACGCCAGTGTGATGCAGAAATACCCCAAATGGGAATCGGGGAATCCCACCGTTATTTTTGGGCGATCGTAATTATATTCAATCAACAGATAAGATTGCTTTCATTTGTTATCAATTCTTAAAATTATCTGCGTTTATCTGTGTTAATCTGCCGGATATCTGCGGTTTACCTATCCATCAAAAATTTATGCAATAAATCTCATATGTAATGTTATTCTATTCCCTCAGGCGTTAGTGTATTCTAACAGATATTGTCAGGCTAAAATTATGATTGATGTTGGTTCATTAGTTCGATCGCCCAAAAACGATATGGGAATCGGAAAAGTTGTCGAGGTATCCCACCCCGATGCCATAGTTGAATATTTTTGCTCAGTAAAAAACCGCATCCGCAAAACTGTACCCCTCAGTTTGCTACAAGAAGCCCGACTTCAGCGTCAAACCCGCTGCTACCTCTGGAGTACAAGTCAGGAAAGGTGGATAATTGGCCGAGTTTATGACTGGGATGAAGATAAACTAGAGTACGAAATTGACCTCCCCGACAGCCAAAGTTTGCAAGCTGTCGAAGCCGAGCTTTACGTTCGCTGCAATATCCCGATCGCCGATCCGATCGACATTTTAGCAGTTAAAGGCCAAGAAACTCCCTATTTTCACGATCGCCGTTTGGCTTTTGTCCAATCTGCGATCGAACAGCGCGCCGTCAGTCGCGGCATGACGGGCTTAATTTCTGCTAACATAGACCTGTACCCGCACCAAGTTGAAGTCGTGCGGCGCGTCCTAGAAGACCCAATCGTGCGCTATTTGTTGGCAGATGAAGCTGGACTGGGGAAAACAGTAGAAGCGGGAACAATTCTCCGCCAATTCTTGCTAGACGATGCTAACGGGCGCGCTGTGGTAATCGTTCCCAAATACCTGCTCGAACAGTGGCGGCAAGAGTTAGAAAATAAATTCTATTTGTCTCATTTTGCCGATCGAGTGCAGCTTGTTTCTTTGAGCGAAATCAATCAAATTAGCCGCAATGCTAACCTAGATTTTTTGATTGTTGATGAAGCGCAAGAACTCGCAGCCATGGCTAATTCGAGCGATCGCAATCAACAACAATCCTTTGAACTCTGCCAGAAACTAGCTCATAAAAGCAAAAATTTATTGTTATTATCTGCAACGCCAGTCATCGGCCGCGAGCAAGATTTTCTCACGATGCTGCACTTGCTAGACCCCACAACCTACCGTGTTGACGATTTACAAAGTTTCAAAGCACAGGTGCAGAACCGTCAAGAAATTGGTCGAACTTTACTCGATTTCCGAGAGACAACACAGCCTGCTGTTTTGCAAACAAAACTTGCTCAACTTCGCACTCTTTTTGCTAAAGATGATTATTTAATCGCATTGGCAAAGGAATTAGAAAAAAGCCTAAAAACCAAAGAAACCGAAGAAAAATCTCGCCTGATCCGAACTATTCGCACCCACGTTAGAGATACCTACCGCCTGCACCGCCGCATTCTCCGCAACCGCCGGGATGCGGTGGAAGATGTGATTTTCGATCGCGATACAGTACCTAAAGCCGAGTACGATCTGAATGACGAACAGTGGTCTGAAATTCAAACTGTACTCGATAAATGGCGCGCTGCTGCTCCCAAATCTAGCGAATATCAGAGAATTTTTCTGCTGTTTTTCCGCGCTTCCGGTACTTGGTTGAATGTTTTGGAACGGGTTATCAAAGCTCGCTTGCAGAAAAAATCTAGTCCAGAGCTCGATCGCGAATTTGGACAAAGCGACACCGCAATTTTGACCAGAACTGCGCTGTTTTCCGAAGAAAGGGAACTGCTGGAAACCTTGCTCAACACTGTGTCAAAGGTCGAGGAAGGGTTCGATCGACTGGGTTTGTTACGAATCGCTATTTTGCGATTTCTCGCAGTTGCATTGAAGGTTCCGCGCGAATATCACAGCAATCCTCGCGATTTGCTCTCCAGAATTCAACAGCAAATTAAACGGCCGATTCCGGGCGAACGTTTCCCGAAAATTGTGATTTTCACCAGTTTTACGACGACTTGTCAAGAGATTGCGGAAAATTTAGCTAAAATCTTTGGTAAAAAGGCGATCGCCAGTCATGACATGACCAAATCAGCGGATGATGTGGAGGCGAATCTCCATCGGTTTAAGACTGAACCGCATTGTTTTGTCTTGGTGTGCGATCGATCGGCAGAAACAGGCGTCAACCTACAATTTATAGATTGGTTAGTCCACTTCGATTTACCGTGGTTTCCCAACCAGCTAGAACAAAGACTCAGCAGAGTCGATCGCATTGGTAGCAAAATGGGAGTGCAATTTTGTTTGTTTGCAGGCCCGGATATGCCCGATAGCCCCCACGAAGCTTGGTTTCAAGTCTTAAAAAACGGGTTTGATATCTTCAACAAATCGATCGCCAGCCTTCAGTTTTATGCCGAAACCAAACTGATTACACTTGAAGAAAAGTTGTTTACTGAAGGAGCAAAAGGCCTATCAAGCGAACTTGAATCGATTAAAACTGAAATCGAACAAGAGAAAATCAAAATCGATGAACAATACGCCCTCGATGAAATTGATATTCTTGATGACAGCGCATCTCAGTATTTTGAATCCCTCGACAACTGCGACGCACGCCATAAAGAAATGCAGCGGGCGGCGGAAGGTTGGTTGTGTCAAGCCCTCCATTTCAAACAAGTCGAACATCCCAGTATCTCTGGTTTGGTGCGCTATCAACCTACTCAAAAAACCTTAATTCCCTCCAAGGATTTGACAACTCAATTAGTTCCCTATTGTCAGCAATACGGTAGTTACAATCGGCGTATTGCTCATCAAAATATCGATGTCGTGCTTTATCGAACAGGCGAGGGATTAATTGATGCACTGGGCGCCTATGTTCGCTGGGACGATCGGGGTCAAGCTTTTGCGATGTGGCGTCACGATGAAAGTTGGGATGCTGCGGAAGGGAAGGAATGGTTTGGCTTTCAGTTTAATTATTCAATTCAGACTGATGTGCAGCCTGCTGCTCAAATTTTGCAAGCACAAAACATCGAAAATTACAACTTAAAAGCTTTGCAACGGCGCGCTGATGCTCTGTTTTTACCAATTTTTGAAACTGTGTATGTAGATGCTCGCAGCGAACAAATGTCTCTGGTAGAAGATGCGGAAGTTTTGGCAATTTTGCAGCGGGGTTATAAAGGGAAAGGCGGCCCGAATCGGGATTACAATTTGTCTAAAAATCGCACGTCGCTGATTGACAATTTTGTAGATTCCCTGGATTGGGATGATTTTTGTCAGAAGGGGCGGGTGGTATCGGAGGAATTACTGCGCGGGCGCGAGGCTTTTGTCGAAATGTGCAATAATTCTGCTACCAGTGCTGCAATTCAACTCGAAAACCGGGTGAATCAATTGCAATTACGTTTGAATCGACTTTCTAAATCGGAACAGCTTTTAGAATCAGTTTTGGCTGATGAAATTAGTACCGAAAGTTTGTTGAGTCAAGCGGTTTTAGCGGGAATTCGCCACCCGCACCTAACTCTTGAGTCGGTAGGATTTATTGTGATTTCTGGGCGTGCTCCTGTGAAATCGGAGGATGAGGGATAATTTGTTTTGGTGAAGTGCGTAGGCCGGGGCCCGGGCGTAGCCATCGCTCTTTTTGAGGGCGATTCCCTACCCTTCACCGAACCCTTGCGGGAAGATAGCTTCGCTTCACGCTCTTTTTTGAACCGATTCGGGAACACGGGCTTTTGGGTTCGTGCCACGATGGACGCTGATGGATGAAAGGGATTTCGGTATGATTGTGAACTGCTTCGGATGTTGATCGATTACACTATGGTATGTTAAATTTTTATGGCAATAACTTAATTTTAGGGGTGTAAATATGGCTAATTTACCATCAAGAACTACTGAAATTATAAATCAATTAAAACAGCAGGCTTTAGATATTGTTAATGAAGCTTCTGCCTTGGAATTAACCATTTTTGAACTATTTGGAGAGACCGAGGCAACGATTGCGGCACTAGATGAAATGAAAAGTGCAGCCGATGATGCTGAATCTTCCTACTCTCAACTATCTACTATCCAGCTTCAAATTGCCCAAGCTCAACCTGTTGCCTCTGGTGATATGCTACAATTACTAGAACGAGCTATAGCACGAACCCAAGCAAGGATTCCGGCACTGGAGCGTAGTATTGAAGAAGTTAAGATGGAATACAACTTGCCATGAATAAACAACCGCGCATCCCCGATCCAGAAACATCTAAACGTTTGCTAGCTAACCTCCGCCGAACTCGTATGGAGGTTCAAGAAGTCAATTTAGAATTAGGAGAAATTAATACGCTACTGGCAGAACAGCTTCGCCTGCAAAGATTGAATCGAGTCAGGCGATCGCTCAATAGCTCTACAGCAGAATTGTAAATTTATTAGCCAAAGCCACAAAAAGTTTAAGAAACGCGAGCGATATTTTTTGAACCGATCTATCGCACAGGCTTTTGGGCCCGTGCCACGATGGATGCGGATGGATGAACGGGATCTGGCATTTACGGGCTAAACATCCTCAAAAATTGCTCCCCGCTGCTGTAAATTTAGCTTGACATCTTCCGCAAGTCCCGAGTTATTCCCAAACCTCGCTGACTTGACATTCGCACCGCTGAAATTAGCATTTGTTAGGTTAACTTCGAGCAGATTTGCGCGACTAAAATCGGCACCGCTGAGGTTTGCTAAAGCCAGACTGGCGCGGTACAAATCTGCACCGCTCAAATCTGCATTTCCGAGGAAAGCGCCACTCAAATCTGCACCGCCAAATTTGGCGTTTTGCAGGTTGGCGTCGCTGAAATCGGCATCGTTTAAGTTTGCACCCCGGAAATTTGCCGCCGGGAGATTTGCACTACTAAAATCCACTGCACTTAAACTTGTCCCGCGCAAGCTACCGCCCGCGAAATCCAGTGCGGGATTGAGATTGGCGATTGTTGCCAGTTCTACAAAATCATCGGTTTCAGCAGCTATAATGCGATCGACCATTTCCTGCAACTCGGCTTCGGCTGGCGCGATAATTTCCACCTCAGGCTGTTCCACCGCAGGCAAATTGTAAGACAATAGCGCCCAACTGAGAGCCGGTTGGAGCTTATTTGCTAAATATACAGTCAGGATTCTTTCTAAAACCGAATGTTGATTTGGCGTAATATCGTGCGGCCACAAACCCTCCGCATCTGTGAGATAAATATCTTCTTTCGCAACTTCAAAAGCCGCTGCAATCCGCAATGGTTTGGCGGGAAATTCTCCCAGTTTAACACTTTTTAGCAAACCTTTTAATATTGGTTTTCCCCGTTTTAATGAAAAAATCCAAGCGGGTTTTGTATCGTCGCCGATTGTGGAAACATGACAAAACGTGCAGTCAGTTTCCTGGATTTTTTCCACCTTCTCGTTGTCTCGGACTTTCCGCTGACTTTCGGTTGACAAAATCTCTGTACTGCTGTCGATGGGCGACAGCTCAAAATCACCCACTAATTGACGCGATGCTACCGGAATTTCGCAGTTTTCCAGATTTAGTTTGAGCGTTCCGCCTTGCAGACCAAATTTAACGCGGCCGCCCAGCAGCGGTTCCCAATGCTCGTTAAAATTGAGGCTCAAGTGAATGTCAAGCTGCTGGGTTTGGGCTGCAACTGATGGCACTGGAATTGCTTCTAGTTGCATCCACAAGCAATCTGGGTATTTGTTGTGAGACTCTAGCGATCGCATATCGGTAGAAGTGCTGGCTCTGCCAGACTGTGATGGAGATTTTGACGAGTGCTTTATTTTATTTTATCACTATTGAGCCAAACTATTGATCGAATTTTTATCTGTGATAATTTATCGTTGGTTGGCGACACCCGTGATGCACCTTAGCTTAATTGGTTGGTAGTATTTGGTTTTTTACCCAATTCCGAAATGCTTGAACTAATTCTAAATAATCCATTGTTTCCGCCTGTTGCAAAAAACCGACAATTTCTAAAATAGGTACAGTGGGAAATGCTAAACTGCGATCGCACGAAACGTATGCTCTATTTTCTAATCTATTGATAATCAGGCGTTCGCCGTTATAAATCCAAACTTCCGGCACGCCGACATCAGCATAAACTTGCAAGCTATTTTCCGAGTAACTCGTGAGATCGAGTTCCACTACTAAATCAGGTGGCGGACTTTCCTTCGTGTCAATTCTTTTTATTCCTTTAATTGCAGATAAATTCTGGATGTAAAAACATTCATTTGGTTCTGCACTGCTGAGTTCTGGACGCTTAAAAGTTGTGGAACCGACGGCTGCAATGTTCAGTCCGAATTCTTCAGCCAGGGTTTCCACAAATCTGCCGATTATTGTTTTGTAAAATTGGTGTTCTGGTGAAGGTTCCAGAATCTCTAGATTGCCACCATTGTATTTCAGCCGCAGTGGCCGGTCAATGTATTCGGCGAGCAAGGTTTCGTAGGTTTGCCAACTGATACCCGATAACTGGATATTTTGGCCTGGCGAGGTGAGATTTTCAGCGGGCATAGTGGTATTTTGCTGAGTAGTTAGATCGCACTTTTGGATTATACCATCAATTCGGGCGATCGATCGGCACCTTCACTAGATAAGATTGCATAAATCTTTGATTGATAGATCGACCGCAGATGCAGGGCTGATGAACACAGATAAACGCAGATAATTTCCAGATAGTCTGTAAATGAATGCAATTCAAGTCTACTCACCCATCTGCGCCGGAAATACCGCAGATAAATCGAGAGACAAATCTGGGAAACCTGGAATTACCACAACCTCATTCGGCAAAACCACTCGTTTGACTCGATAATCGAAACCACCTGTTTGTTTCTGATAAGGTTCGCTGTACATTTCCAGTTGAGGCTCTACCAAATTAAATATCCAATAATCAGAAATTCCCGATTCAGCGTAAAGAGATAACTTCGTTCTCCGATCGTACTTCAATGTCGAATCAGAAACCTCAATTACCAACAAAATATCAGCAGCTAGGGGGTGAGAAGATACATAATTGTCAGAACGGCGGGCAATAACCACATCAGGTTCTGGTTCACTATCATCTGACAAAATAATCGGTTCCTGTACGCGCACGCGAGCGCGTCTTGCCAGTAAAATGATTAACTCCTCAACTAAAAGAGTATTACAAACCGAGTGAAGCCTACCTTTAGCAGCCATTTTGATAATTTCTCCGCGAATCAATTCAAATCGGTTATCGGATTCAAAAAATCCCAGTTCTGCCAAACGGTCATATTCGGCGATCGAGAATCGTTTTGCAGTTACGGCAGTCATAGCTTTTATTCCCCTCTACAATTACCAACATTCCTATTTTACTCGAAAATCCCGCCCCGCGTCGTCAACTCAACTTTGACCCCTTCCGAAATCCCCAAACAACCAACAAACCTCGCATTCTCCACTACCACATTTTTTAAATCCGCGCGGCTTAAATCTGCACCGTTTAAATTTGCACCGCTCAAATCAACACCGCTCAAGTCAGCATTTTTGAAATCAGTGTTTGTCAAATTCGCATTAACTAAAATTGCATTCGGTAAATAAGCACTGCTCAAATTAGCCCCGGTTAAATTTGCACCGGTTAAATTTGCCCTCGGCAGCTTGGTTCGCAAATCTGCACCGCTTAAATTGGCACTGCTGAGTTCAGCATCCCGCAAATTAGCATTGCACAAAGTAGCATCAATTAAAATAGCAGAACTCAGCAAAGCACCGCTGAGATCTGCCAAGGTCAAATCTGCACCTTGGAGGTTGGTTTCGCGTAAATCTGCACCGTTCAAATCAGCGTAGTTCAAGTCAAAATTCCTTAAATCAGCTCCGGCAAAATCTTCGACGGGATTCAAACCAACTGTTTCTGCAAGTTGGACAAAATCATGATGTTTGTCGGTTAAAAACAGTTCCCGCACGATCGCCAATTGCTGCTGTCGGTACTCGTCGGCTTTCTCGTAATCGGCTAAATATTTGTAAGCCAGCTTCAAACTCTTGAGAGCACTGCGCTCAACGCGATCGTCCTGGTGGGCGCGCGCCATCGACAATTGCTGCTGATAACACTCGATCGCATCGGGCAAATTTCCATTAGCATCGCAAGCCAGGGCCAAATTGCCCAAAGCTTCCAACTCTCCGCGAAAGTCGCCAGTCTCTCGCGCGATCGCCAAACGCTGCTGCTGGTAATCAATAGCACCAGAAAAATCTTCAAGGGCACAGCAAGCATTGCCCAGATTTCCCAAAGCATTTGCCTCGCCCCGGCGATCGCCAATTTCCCGCGCTAACACCAAATGCTGCTGATAACAGTCGATCGCGCGATCGTAATTCAAGAGCGCCTCGTAAGCCACGCCCATATTACCCAACGCTGCACCCGATCGGCGCTTATCGTCCATTGAGCGATACAGCGTCAGGGCTTCCTGCCAAGAATCCAGCGCCGCCTCAAATTGGTGCGCCTGATATTGCAAAATCCCTTGCTTGATTAGCTCGCTAGCTTGTTCGCTCATGCTGTCAAAATCACTTAATAACTCAAGTTGATATTAATCGACTTCCAGCGGTAATTGCTAATGGGTAATTGCTAATGGGTAATTGCTAATGGGTAATTGCTAATGGGTAATCGGCAATCAGTATGGCCAACTCTCGCCATTGTCCCCTCTCCCATTCTCCCCATTCAGACAAAAAAAGGAGAGTCACCTCAGTAACTCTCCCGACCATCAGGGTGCATCTCTGTAACATGATATAACATATTGAGAATGAGGGGCAAAGCCCAGTTTGTCAGGCTTTGATGAAAAAGTATAGCTGGCGCAACGATTTAAACCTTGCGGGCTGAAGATTGGCAGTTGCTTCAGGTATCTTCCTTCGTGACAAGCGTCCTCGCGGTTCCACAATTCGGGATTCTTCCAAGCAGAAACCGCTCATCAGTATTTTCACGTCCGTGCCCCACAAAAAAAGACAAAAAAAAAGAGAGAGCTACGGAAGTAACTCTCCCTGCCATCAGGGTGCATCTACATAACAGACTATAACACATTAGGGATGAGGGGTGACACCATCTTATGTAAAATTTTAATGAAGAAGTATAGCTAGCCCAAGCGCCTCAAACCTTTACATATCAAGATTGCCAGCTTCTTATTGTCTATTTCTGACTGTCTTTAGCATTTTCCTGCTGCGATTATTCGGTATTGGTCCAGCCAGAATCTTGCGATCCGTATTTTTACGACCGTAGTCACAAAAAAAAAGACAAAAAAAGAGAGAGCTACGAAAGTAACTCTCTTTGCCATCAGGGTGCATCTACATAACACAATATAACACGACAGGACTGAGGGGTGATACCCCCAAATGTGAAGATATTGTCAAGAAATGTATACTTAATTGTAAAGTTACCATGAAGCGGGAAGGACGGGCTCAGGAAAAACCGATTGCCCGCTACTCTATCCGCTACACGATACCACGATTGAAACCTTCCAGAAACCGCTCATCCGTATTTTCACGTCCGTGTCCCACAAAAAAAAGACAAAAAAAAGAGAGAGCTACGGAAGTAACTCTCCTTGCCATCAGGGTGCATCTACATAACAGAATATAACACAACAGGCATGAGGGGTGATACCCCTAAATGTGAAGATATTGTCAAGAAATGTATACTTAATTGTAAAGTTACCATGAAGCGGGAAGGACGGGCTCAGGAAAAACCGATCGCCCGCCACTCTATCCGCTACACGACTCCTTTAACGACTGCTTAGGCTGGGCTGTTAAGCTTGGCTGCCAGCAACTCATTGGTCAATTTGGGATCTGCCCGGCCGCCTGTTTCTTTCATCACCTTGCCGACGAAAAAGCCCAGCAGCTTAGTTTTGCCAGCCCGGTACTGTTCGAGCTCCTTGGGATTGGCGGCCAACACTGCATCGATCGCGCGATCGATCGCCCCTGTATCAGAAATTTGAATCAAACCCTTGCTTTCAACCAACTTCTGAGGCGAACCGCCGTTTGCTAGTAACTCCGGCAAAATATCCTTAGCGATTTTGCCGCTGATCGTGCCAGCATCAATTAGCCCCAGCAGTTCGGCCAAATCCTGCGGTTGGAAAGGAATTTGTGCGATCGCCAGTTTCTCATTTTTCAGATAAGCAGTGATATCGCCCATCACCCAATTCGCAGCGCCTTTAGCCACAGCACCGGCGGCGATCGACTTTTCAAAATACTCAGCCACCGCTTTGTCGTCAGTCAAAACCCGCGCGTCGTAGGGAGAAAGACCTAGTTGAGTTTCGTAGCGGTATCGTTTTTCTGCTGGCAATTCCGGCAGTTGAGCTTTCCAATCGTGCAGTTGATCTGCCGAAACTTCGATCGGAGGCAAATCCGGTTCCGGGAAATAGCGGTAATCGCTCGCACCTTCCTTAATCCGCATACTGAAAGTACACTGCTTGTTTTCATCCCAAAGCCGCGTTTCTTGGATGATGGTTTCGCCATTTTCGATCGCTTGAATTTGCCGCTCGATCTCGTAATCGATCGCCCGTTCGATCGCATTAAAAGAGTTCATATTTTTAATTTCCACCTTCGTGCCGAACTCTTTTCTGCCAACGGGGCGCACCGAAATATTCACGTCGCAGCGCAGGGAACCTTCCTGCATATTCCCGTCGCCGACACCGATATAACGCACGATCCGGCGCAATTCTTGACCGTACTCGGCAGCTTCCGCGCCCGTTCGCAAATCCGGTTCCGAAACAATTTCGATTAAAGGCACGCCGGCGCGGTTGTAATCTACCATTGAATAAGTAGAACCGCTGAGGCGATCGCTACCGCCGTGAACCAATTTCCCTGCATCTTCCTCCATGTGCAAGCGAGTGATTCCGATTTTTTTTCTAGTAGAATTGCCTGTCTCGTCCACCAGTTCAATTTCTATTGAACCGTTAGTAGCGATCGGCAAATCGAACTGAGAAATTTGATAATTTTTTGGCAAATCGGGATAGAAATATTGCTTGCGGTCAAACTTACTATAAGGTGCAATTTGACAGTTGAGAGCTAGCCCTGCCTTCACTGCATACTCCAGCACTTTTTGATTTAATACTGGCAACACTCCAGGCATCCCCATACAAATTGGGTCAATGTTAGTATTTGGAGCATTACCAAATTCTGTAGAAGAGCTGGAGAAAATTTTAGTATTCGTACTCAATTGACAGTGAGTTTCGAGACCGATAACAGCTTCGTACTGAGTTTTAACTGATGTAGCAGCAGTCATAAGAGACCTATAAAGACTGAATAACTTTAAGATTAGACCTCCGGGCTAGAAGCCCATCCCACAAAAATCTTTTTTCTTGTGGGATGGGCTTCTAGCCCGTCCCAAAATTTGGTTAAAAGGATTTTTGCAAGAGGTCTATTATATTTTAGCTGTTTATTGACGAAACCGACTTGGGAGTATTTGTCGGCTAGGGACGGTTTTCACTTCACACCGGCAGAGTTCGCAAACAAGATCGATCGACCATTTGGGCCACTGGTGGCTAATAATTGACTTCCCTGGGTTAGTTTTCCCCCGCCGCGCTCTTCTTGCTGGCGATCGGCACACCCAATGCTCTACTACGGATGCGCGATCGGCTCGCGCACAGATCTGCCTCAGTATTATTTCGACGCCACGGGAACACAATCCTGTGCAAAAATATACAGAGCAGAGTGCGCCCGTACTTGGGTGAGGAGAGTTTTGGGGCGATCGATCGCAAGTGCCGATCTGCACGCTAAACCTATACCTGCCGTCTTTAATAGCACCGCCGCCACTCAAAATCGGCGCCACGCACAAATTAAAAAGTAAAAATGTATAATTTAACAATAAACTACACATTTTTAATTGTTAAAGTTTAATTTAAAAGTCTCAACCTAACACTTGCTTAACTGTCAAAAATATGCCTGAAATTCCAGTGGAAAGTGCCGCACTGTTTCAGAACAGCATCACTGAGCTAGAGGAGGTGGAATCAGCCCTCGAACTCGCTTGGAACGAACTCGAAAAACAAACAGCAGAAACCATTGCTCAGATAGCCAAAGCCGGCGCCGCAAACGCACAGGAAATCAGCGAGCGCTTTGTCGCAGCCAAGGAACTCCGCCAGCAACTTCAAACCAAAATAAAACAAGCCAACTCGCAGCGGGAATTTCACCTAGAAAACTCGCCAATGGCAGTTCTAGAGTGGGATAGCGAACTGCGGGTAGTGCGGTGGTCGCCAATGGCCGAACAAATATTTGGCTGGAGTGCAGCAGAAATAATCGGCCAATACTGGCACGAATGCTCAATAATTTATCCAGAAGACTTCGAGCAAGTCAGCGCTGCGGCAAATCAAATGTTTTACAGCAGAGAACCCCGCAACGTTTGCCGCAACCGCAACTCTACCAAAGATGGCTCAGTAATTTACTGCGAGTGGTACAATTCTGCACTAATCGATGCAGAAGGAAAATTAGTTTCAATTCTGTCTTTTGCCACAGACATCACCGAACAGCACCGCACTCAAGAACAACTTCGCCAGCGCCAACAGGCCTTCAGCGCCCTAGCGGAAAATGCTACCGATATCATAGCGCGGTTCGATCGAGAACTGCGCCACCTTTACGTCAACAAAGAAGTCGAACGAGCCACCGGAAAACCCCCCTCAGAATTTATCGGCAAAAGCAACAAAGAATTAGGAATGTCCCCCCACATTTGCAACCTGTGGGACGAAGCGTGTGTCAAAGTTTGTCGCACCGGCAAACAAGAAACCATCGAATTTGACTTTCCCACTCCCGATGGGACAAAATACTATCAAAGTCGAGTAATTCCCGAATTTGCTGAGGACAATTCAGTAGAAACAGTTTTAAGCATCACCCGGGACATCACAGAAATCAAACAAGTCGAAGCTCAGTTGCGTCAAAGCGAAGCTAGGTTTAGGCGCGTAGTTAACTCTAATATTATCGGCATCTTTTTTTGGGAAATTAACGGTCAGATTACCGACGCAAATCAAGCTTTTTTAAACCTAGTAAAATACACAAGACACGATTTGCTTGAAAAAAAAATTAGCTGGCTAAAAATGACACCGCCAAAGTACCGCAGCCTAGACGAACAAAAACTTGCAGAAATGACAGTTACCACCACAGCTATTCCCTATGAAAAAGAATACATCTGCTCGGACGGCAGCCGCGTTCCGGTGCTGCTAGGCGCTGCATTTTTAGAAGGAAGCCAGGAAGTTGGGGTGAGTTTTGTGCTGGATTTGACACAGCGCAAACAAGCTGAATTAGAGCTGCAAAAACAGCAAAAACTTTTAGAAAGCATTGTTACAACCCTCCCGAACTTTCTGTACATTTACGACACAGAAGCACAGCAAAATATCTATGCCAATGCAGCCGTCACAGCCATCCTGGGCTACACTCCCCAAGAAATGCAAGAGTTGGGTACAGAAGCTATTTCTAGCTTAGTTCACCCCGAGGATCTGCACAAGTTAAGTGCAAGTATGCAGTGGCTGGCACACAGCACCAACCCTCACGCTACAAATGACACTGACTACAGAATCAAACACAAAAACGGCGAATGGCGGTGGGTGCACGATCGATCGACAATTTTCAAAAGAACCCCAGGGGGACAAATTCAGCAAATTATCGGTTCGATACTCGACATCAGCGATGCCGTGGCGGCAGCTACGCAACGCAAACAAGCCGAAGAATCCTTAAAAGAGCAAAACGAAGTGCTGCAAACAATCTTCGACAACGTGCCAGTCATGCTATCATTCTTGGGACATAGCGGTGAAATAGAGTGGGTAAACCGCTACTGGGAAAAAGTGCTGGGCTGGAGTTTTGCAGAACTCAAAAACTACGATATCTTTGCCGAATGCTACCCGCAGGCAGAATACCGCCAATACGTTTTGGATGAAATCCAAGCAGCAACTGAGAACTGGAAAGACTTCAAAACAACAGTTAGAGACGGGCGAATAATTGACACTACTTGGGCAAATATTCGTCTCTCCGACGGCCGACACATCGGCATCGGTCAAGATATCAGCGATCGCAAACGAGCCGAAGCAGAACTCAAACAGCTCTACGAAACTTTAGAAGTTCAAGTTGCCCAGCGTACCGCCGAACTTGAAACTTTTTTTGATGCTTTACCCGATCACATTTTTGTTGTAGAACGCGAAGATATGCGTCAGGTTTTTGTCAATCAACCTTTGGCAAAAATGGCAGGGTTCAACAGCCGAAAAGAAATGCAAGGAAAAACCGTGTCTGAGTGTTTTTCCCCTGAAGTTGTCACAAAATTTGTGCGTGAAAACTTGCTGGTATTTGAATCAGGTGAAACTCTACACTTGCAAGAAAAATTTGTATTGTCCGGCGATACTGTTTACTTCGACACTTTTAAAATTCCTCTCAGGAATCTCGATGGCGAGGTTTATGCTTTAATTGGCACTTCTCGCGATATCACTGAGTTGGTTGAGACAAAACAAGCTTTGTCGAAACGCACTGAGCAATTAGAGGCTGCTAATCAAGAATTAGAATCTTTTTGCTATTCTGTTTCCCACGATCTCCGCGCTCCTTTACGCCATATTTCAGGTTTTGTTAATGCTTTGAAACAACGCTTAGAATCAACTGAAATCTTGAACGATCCTAAAATCGTTCACTACATGGAAGTGATTGATGATAGCAGCCAAAAAATGAGTTTGTTGATTGACGGTTTACTCGCTCTTTCGCGGGTGGGCCGCACCGAGTTAGTGCAAATTCCGATCGATCTCACCCGCCTGGTGCAAACTGCGATTAAATTGACTAAACCCCGAACAGCCGGAGATCTGGGCCCAACTCCCGACAGCGTTGAATTTGCCGTCGGAGATTTGCCGACGGTGATGGGAGATCCCACCTTGCTGCAACAGGTGTTCAGCAACTTGATTAGCAACGCCGTCAAGTTCAGCCGCGGACGCACTCCGGCTACAATAGTTATTGATTCCTTACCTGATGGAACGATTTTTGTCAAGGATAACGGCGTGGGTTTTCCGATGGAATATGCCGATCGACTTTTTGGAGCCTTTGTGAGGCTGCATTCCCAGAGAGAATTTGAAGGTACGGGGATCGGTTTGGCGATCGTCGGGCGGATTATTCACCGCCACGGCGGCACGATTTGGGCAGAAAGCATACCTAGTCAAGGAGCCACGTTCTACTTTAAACTAGGCAAACAATCTCAAACAGCAATGTAGATTCGCAAGTGACCAGTATATAGCAGTTCTCAGAAAGATCGGGTACGCTTGGGTAATCGGGAAAAAGGTAATCGGCAATCACCGAAAAGCTTGCTGTTCAAAAGCTTTCTGGCACATTATTCATTACCTATTACCAGACATACGTCACTCTTCGCCTTCGATGCTATAGTAGTTCTTAATTTATAATTGAAAACTATTATACAGTTCAATAAGTAACAGTCGGTTCTGCCAGCCCTCCGTTGCACGTGCTAAATCAATGTCATCAAAACATCATTAATATTGCTAAAGCATTAAAAATCTAACTAAAAACAGTGATACAAACTTAACTATACTCAATTTAATAAATGAAATCTAGCCCAAAAACGAACAACAAATTTAATACTCCACAATACCGTATGTTAGATAGAACTCAGACAAACTATTTACTAAAAACAGTATCAGAATCAACGTTAAAATTGTTGATTGTCGAAGACATGGCGGAAGATCTGGAATTAATAGTGCTCGCGTTAGAAGCGGGGGGAGTAAATTTTAACTACGATACTGCCGAAACAGCAACAGAATGCAGACAACTGATCCACAATTGCAAGTACGACGCAGTGCTGTCAGATTACCGCCTCCCTGGGTTTAACGGTTTAGAAGTGTTGAAATTAATGCAGGAATTAGGGCAAGAAATACCATTTATTTTAGTAACGGGAAGTTTGGGAGAAGAAGCGGCAGTTGAGTGCATCAAAGCCGGCATGAACGATTTTGTATTAAAAGGGCGGCTGTTTAGGCTGCCAACAGTATTAGAACGATCGCTCCAAGAATACAAAATGCGCCGCCAGCAACAATTCGCGATCGCCCAAATTCAGCGGCAAGCGACTCGTGAGGCGATCGTCAACCGCATCATCCAAGCCATGCGCGAAACCCTGGTACTCGACGAAGTGCTGCAAACTACCGCAGATCAACTGCACGAATCTCTCGAAATCAGCGGCTGCGCGATCTTGCAGCCAGATGCTGAAGGCAGGATTGTAGTCCGCCATATCAGCAAAGCCGCAGAGAAACAAGGACTCATCGGGCTAAATTGCACATTTGCCCAACACTACCAAACCGAACTCGCGGCAGGAGAAGCCGTCGTCATCGAAGAGTTATCGGGCCTGTGCCCGTCCCTGCAAGCATCAGCAGAGTTTGTAGGGTTTCGCACCGTCACGATCGCACCGCTGCTTTACCGTCAGTCATTTTTGGGAGGAATTAGTATCTATCAGTGCGATCGCGATCGCTATTGGAGCGCCGAAGAACTGTCGCTACTCAAAGCGATCGCAGATCAATGTGCGATCGCAATCCACCAAGCCGAACTCTACCAACAAGCCCAAACCGAACTCGCAGAACGCAAACGCGCTGAAGCCGAAGTCCGCGGCATCCAGCAACAGCTAGCCACAATGGCAGCCAACATTCCCGGTTCAGTCTACCGCGCCGTGCTGCATCCAGACGGCACAACCTCCATGCCCTACATTAGTCCGGGGGTGCGCGAACTTACTGGGATCGGGCCAGAAGAAGCAATGGCGTACCCCGAACAGTTGACCAAAATCATCCATCCCGATGACAAAAGTTCCTATGACAGCAGCGTCGCAGCATCGAGTGCCAGTCTGTTGCCCTGCGATCGCCAGTACCGGATCCTGTTGAATTCAGGCCAAGTCAAGTGGGTGCAAGACAGCGCCAGATTTTCCAAAAACAAAAACGGGGACATCATTATAGACGGAGTAGCCCTTGATATCAGCGGACGCAAACAGGCAGAATCAGCCCTCAGACAAAGCGAACAGCGATTTCGATCGCTGATTGAAAACGCCACAGACATCACGATCATTCTCGACGCCGAGGGCATATTCCGCTACATCAGCCCTTCCGTCAAGCGAATTTTAGGCTACGCGCCCCACCAGGCGATCGGGCGCAGCGCCCTAGGGACTGTTCATCCCGACGACTGCGCCGCGATCGCCCAAACCCTCCACAAAGCCATTGAAAACCCCAAAACAAGCCAGTGCCCCCTGGAGTATAGAGTGCTCCACCGCAACGGTTCCTGGTGTTATGTAGAAGCTGTAGCCACCAATTTACTGCACGATCCGGCAGTCAAGGGCATCGTGATCAACTGCCACGACATCACTCAGCGCAAACTCGCCGAAGCACAATTGCTGCACGACGCTTTTCACGATGCCCTTACCGGATTGCCCAACCGATCGCTATTTAGCGATCGGCTGGAACACGCTCTGAGGCTAGCAAAACGGCGCAAAGACTACTTATTTGCCGTGCTGTTTCTCGATTTAGATCGATTTAAAGTAGTCAACGATTCCCTCGGCCATGCGATCGGCGATCAACTGCTAGTTGCGATCGCGCAGCGTCTAACAGCTTGTCTCAGAGTCGGAGATACAGTGGCCCGCCTCGGAGGAGACGAATTTGTGCTGTTACTCGAAGACATCGACGGCGTAAATGAAGCTACCAACATAGTCAACCGCTTGCAAAAGACAATCACCTCCCCCATCCTGCTAGACGGACACGAAGTCTTTATCACCGCCAGCATCGGCATTGCATTGAGCTCCGGCGAATACGAGGAACCGACAAGCCTGCTACGCGACGCCGATACAGCCATGTACCGCGCCAAAGAACTCGGCAGAGCCCGACACGAAGTTTTCAATAGTTCCATGCACGCCCACGCTTTGAAGCTGTTGCAGTTAGAAAATGACCTGCGACGGGCGATCGAATCAATTAGAGACCCCGCTAGAGAAGAAGACTCTCCGCAATCAGCCCGATCGGGCTTACCTCCCTTATCCCCAACACCCCAGTTTATCATTCACTACCAGCCGATTATGTCGATCGCCCATAACACAATTATCGGTTTTGAGGCCCTGGTGCGGTGGCAGCATCCTGAACGAGGCTTAGTTTCGCCCAACGAATTTATTCCCATAGCCGAAGAAACCGGATTGATCGTACCGCTGGGCCGCTGGGTACTCCGCACAGCTTGCCAGCAAATCCGCCAGTGGCAGCAGCTATTTCAAAATAACCCGCCCTTAAGCGTCAGCGTCAACCTGTCAGTCAAACAGTTTTCTCAGCCAGATTTAATCGAATATATCGATCGAGTTCTCGAAGAAAGTCACCTCGACGGCAACAGTTTAAAGCTAGAAATTACCGAAAGCGTACTCATAGAAAATTCCGAATCAGTCACAGCCATGCTGGTGCAGCTTAGAGCCCGAAACATACACCTGTGCATCGACGACTTCGGCACCGGCTATTCATCACTCTCCTACCTGCACCGCTTCCCCACCAATACCTTAAAAATAGACCGATCCTTTGTCAGCAGGATGGGAGGCGACTTCGACCTCGGCAAAGGAGGCATCGACCCCACAGAAATTGTGCGATCGATCGTGACTTTATCCCACAATTTAGGAATGGATGTAGTAGCAGAAGGAGTCGAAGAAGCCTCGCAACTATCGATACTCAAAGGATTAAAATGCGAGTTCGCCCAGGGATTCTTTTTCTCAAAGCCAGTAGACTCTCAAACAGCAGCAGTCTTAATCCAGCAGCAAGCACAAAATTAGAATTTGCGAAGATTTAGTCTGTCACACAAAGGTCATTAAAAAAACACTGAACTTTGTGGATCCCATTTCGGCATAAAATCTTAAAATATTTTAAAGCTGTCCCTAACTGGCGTCATCCAAATCATTATGGCTATTGGCTACCTCGCCCTCGTTCTCCACGCCCACCTGCCCTTTGTCCGCCACCCCGAAAGCGACTACGTTTTAGAAGAAGAATGGCTGTTTGAGGCGATCGCCGAAACCTACATTCCCCTGCTGCAAGTCTTTGAAGGGCTAAAGCGCGACGGCATCGACTTTAAAATTACCATGAGCATGACACCGCCCTTGGTAGCCATGCTGCGCGACCCCTTGCTGCAAGACCGTTTCGACGACCACTTAGCAAAACTCGAAGAACTAGCCGAACTCGAAATTGAACACAACAGCGACAACGGTCACGTTAGGTACTTAGCCGAACATTACACCGCCCACTTCTCCCAAGTTCGGAATTATTGGGAAAAGTTCGATCGAGATTTAGTCAAAGCCTTCAAACAATTTCAAGACAGCAACAACCTTGAAATCATGACCTGCGGGGCCACCCACGGCTACCTACCGCTGATGAAAATGTACCCCGAAGCAGTTTGGGCGCAAATACAAGTAGCCTGCGAAAGCTACGAACAAAACTTCGGCCGCCGCCCAAAAGGCATTTGGCTGCCCGAATGCGCCTACTACGAAGGCTTAGAGAGGATGTTAGCCGACGCCGGCCTCCGCTACTTCCTCACAGACGGTCACGGCATCCTCTACGCCCGCCCGCGTCCCCGCTACGGTAGCTACGCCCCAATTTTCACCGAATGCGGAGTAGCAGCATTCGGTCGGGATCACGAATCATCCCAGCAAGTTTGGTCATCCGAAGTCGGCTATCCGGGCGCCGCCGAATACCGCGAATTTTACAAAGATTTAGGTTGGGAAGCCGAATACGACTACATCAAACCCTACATCATGCCCAACGGCCAGCGCAAAAACACCGGGATTAAATATCACAAAATCACCGGTCGCGGATTGGGTTTAGGCGACAAACAGTTATACGATCCGTATTGGGCGCGGGAAAAAGCAGCCGAACACGCCAGCAACTTTGCCTTTAATCGCGAACGCCAAGTCGAGCACCTCAACGGCATCATGCAGCGTCCTCCGATTATCGTTTCACCTTACGACGCCGAACTTTTCGGTCACTGGTGGTACGAAGGGCCTTGGTTCTTAGACTACCTGTTCCGCAAGAGTTGGTACGACCAAAATACCTACGAAATGACGCACTTAGCCGATTATTTGCGCGGAAATCCGACTCAGCAAGTATGCCGTCCGTCCCAGTCTAGCTGGGGTTTCCGGGGTTTCCACGAATATTGGCTAAACGATACCAATGCTTGGATTTACCCGCACTTGCACAAAGCCGCGGAACGGATGATTGAATTGGGAAACATGGAAGCAGAGGATGAGTTGCAGTTGCGGGCTTTGAATCAGGCTGCGCGGGAAGTGTTGTTAGCTCAATCGTCTGACTGGGCGTTTATCATGCGTACAGGGACGATGGTGCCCTATGCAGTGCGGCGGACGCGATCGCACTTAATGCGTTTCCACAAGCTGTACGATGAAGTCAAAGAAGGCAAAGTCGATTCCGGCTGGTTGGAGAAGGTTCAGGAGATAGACAACATCTTCCCCGAGATCAATTATCGCGTTTATCGATCGCTTTAAGCAAACTTCGAGCTAATTTCCCGCATAAAAAAACCCGCCAGTGCGGGTTTTTTTATTAAGTCTTAATTTACCCGCTCGTAGTAAGTCTTAGGGTGCGCCGCCATCAACAATATGTCGAGCAAATCGAACCATATAGTAGCAACGCACCATGCCAGGGGTGGCTTAACTAATATCATTTCTCTCAATTAGGACTTACGCACTGGTGGTCTGAAACCGGATTTTTTTACAAAAATTATTCTCTAGAGGCACAACTTTTGGCGAAAAACCTGTTTACTCGATCTAAAATGCGTAATTAGTGTCAATTTTTGATACTAAAAAATTAGTTTTAAGTGTGTTTACTCAACTATTTTTCAGGTGCATCGCTGCTCAAAAAGTCGATTTTTATTGAAGATTTTTTATGTATCGGCACCCTAGGGCTTCAGACTACGTTTATCAACGTTAATCAGCCGTTTCCCTATCCATCAAAAAATTATGGGCGTTGCTGAATTTAGGTATGATTCAGTCGCTTAGGCAATCTCGGAAATGAGCGAGTAGGGGCAATTCATGAATTGCCCCTACTCGCTCATTTCCGAGGCAAATCATACTCCAAATCAGGAACGCCTAATTTTGTTCTCTAATTATACCGCGAATTTAGGAATACCAATTTGCTTACTTGTTCAGACGAAAAGAACATCAGGTTTGAGCGAACCAACTATACAATAAACAATCCTAATTTTTTATTGGTATTTAGAGGGTGGCAAAACTTGCGATCGCTTTTGGTAGTAGCAATAAAATGAAAATCATGTGGAAATTACGGATTCTAATCAGACCCCAAGTACGTTAAGATAATTTGTATCACAAACATAGTCAACCAAAAAACTCCCAAAAAGCTCTCAGATATTGTGTAAAAAAGCACACTTTTAGATTGACTGTGGTATATTATAACATAATTCACTCACTAGATTTAATTTAACTAAATGCTTATGAGTATTAAGATTAACTACCAATTAATAGAAAAAATCAACCAAGGTTTGAATACAGTAGTTTATCGGGCTCAGAGGAAGCAAGATCGACAAGCTGTAATCATCAAAATTTTGAGAGCAGAATATCCTAATCTCGAAGAGATTATGCAATTGAGACATGAATACGAACTCTCTAGAAATCTCAATTTAGAAGGTATTGTCAAGCCCTACGGATTAGAAAATCATCGCAATGGTCTGGCATTGATATTAGAAGATTCAAAAGGAGAAGCACTCAAAAACTTTTTGAGCATTCACAAGCTTAAACTAAAAGATTTTTTATCAATCGCTATTCAGTTAGCAGATACTCTGGGTAAACTGCATGACAACCAAATTATTCATAAAGATATTAAACCAACAAATATCATCATCCATCCTGCCACCCTCCAAGTAAAAATTACTGACTTTAGTATTGCTACGCGATTGTCTAGATCGACCCAAACACTCAGCCATCCCAATTTACTAGAAGGCACAATTGCCTATATGTCACCAGAGCAAACTGGGCGGATGAATCGCTCAATTGACTACCGCACAGACTTCTACTCTTTAGGTATCACATTCTATGAAATGATGTGCGGTGAAGTGCCATTTAAAGCTACAGATCCAATGGAATTAGTTCACTGCCATATCGCTAAACAGCCTGTATCGCCCTGGAAGATTATATGTGCAAAAGAGCAAAATAGGCAAGTAGAAATTAGCAGCAATCACTCCAAATCTCAAATTCAAAATGGCGAGATTCTCAAAGCAATTTCTGACATTGTGATGAAATTAATAGCCAAGACTGCTGAAGATAGATATCAAAGTGGTTATGGCCTCAAGGCCGATCTAGAACAATGTCTAAATCAATTGCAGCAAAGTGGAAAAAATTGTAACTTTATTCCGGGCAAGTGTGATAAATCAGGTCATTTTCTGATCCCCCAAAAACTGTACGGACGAGAAACGCAAGTAGCCAATCTAATGGATGCTTTTGATAGAGTTAGTGCTGGAACAGCCGAGATGATGCTAGTTTCCGGTTACTCAGGAATAGGTAAATCATGCTTAGTTTATGAAATCCACAAACCCATTGTCAGAGCAAGGGGTTATTTTATCGCTGGTAAGTTCGATCAATTTAAACGCAATATTCCCTATGGAGCCTTGATTCAAGCTTTTGAAGAACTAATTCGACAATTGTTAACAGAAAGTTCTGAAAAAATAAATTTTTGGAAACAGGAGATTTTAAATAATTTAGGTCAAAATACTAGAGTCATAATTGACGTTATTCCCGAATTACAATTAATTGTTGGCGAGCAACCCGAAGTTACTCAACTAGGGGCAAGCGAATCACAAAACCGTTTCAATCATGTTTTTCAACAATTCATTCATATTTTTACCCAAAAAGCACATCCCCTAGTATTATTTTTAGATGATTTGCAGTGGGCAGATTCTGCTTCTTTGAAATTGATTCATGTGCTGCTAACTGACCGAGATAGCAAATATTTATTCGTGATTGGAGCATATCGAAATAACGAAGTCAGCCCAGCTCATCCGTTAATGCAGACCTTAGATAGTATTTATTCATCTGGATCGATCGTCAATAATATCATCCTTCAACCGTTGACATTTAATACCGTCAGTCAATTAGTTGCTGATACTTTGGGTGAAAGCTTCTTATCAGCAGCATCTCCTCTGACTTGCTTGTTCGATCAACAAGAACAACTTGAGGAAGAAAGTTTACTTGTAGGAAACGATGGATATGAAACACAAAGATGGCAATTACTAGCTGAGCTAGTTTTCAATAAAACTCAAGGAAATCCCTTTTTCTTAACTCAGCTACTCACTACCCTTTACGCAGAAAAACTGTTGACATTCGACTTCAGCATTGGCAGATGGCAGTGGGACATGGGACAGATTCAAACTGTAGGAATCGCCGATTATAATGTCGTCGAACTCATCGCCAGAAACATTGAAAAACTACCTTCAGATACCCAGAAAGTTTTAAAGTTAGCAGCTTGTATTGGGAATCGATTTGATTTGGATGTTTTGGCAATAGTCAATGAAAAATCTATATCAGAAACGGCATCTGCTTTATGGGAGGGGCTTCAGACTGGTCTAATTTTGCCTTTGGGAGAAAGTGCTTGCAAAATACCGTTACTGTGCCAGAGTAATGAGTCCTTGGTAGTAGCCAATACTCAAGGAACCCAATTAGAAATTAATAATTACAAAGTTTCCTACAGATTTTTGCATGACCGAGTGCAGCAAGCAGCATATTCTCTGATTCCTACTGAGCAGCAAAAAGCTACGCACCTGAAAATTGGTCAACTCTTGTTACAGAATATGAATCCAGACATCCTAGAAGACAATATCTTTGATATTGTTAACCAGCTAAATGTCGGAGTGGAATTCCTTACCGAGCAAGAAGAAAAATATAACCTGGCTCACTTAAATTTAATAGCTGGTCGGAAAGCCAAAGCAGCGTCAGCTTATGAAGCTGCTGTCACACAACTAAGAGTAGGGTTAAAACTCTTAGCAGAAAACAGTTGGCAGACCAACTACAATCTGACACTATCACTCTATGTAGAAGCCGTAGAAGCGGAATATCTTAATACCAATTACGAAAGGTCAGCAACCCTGGCTGAAGTTGTTTTGCAAAAAGCAAACACTCTGCTCGAAAGAGTGAAGGTATACGAGCTCCAAATCCAGTTTTATATGGCTCAAAATCAGATGTTAAAAGCCATTGATACGGGTCTGCAAGTATTGGATATGCTGGGTGTTTCCTTGTCAAATGAAGTGGGCGACGGGGGTTTTGTTTTTGAGTTACCAAAGCTCAGCGACTTAGAAAATATCCCAGAAATGACAGACCCCTACAAAATAGCAGCTTTAAGGATAATGACATCCCTTGTTTCTCCTGCTGTCGCTGCTAATCCCGAAATTTTGCCCCTGCTTATAGTGAGCTTGGTTAAAATCTG
Source organism: Microcoleus sp. PH2017_09_SFU_O_A (assembly GCF_020738625.1). Lineage (NCBI taxonomy): Bacteria > Bacillati > Cyanobacteriota > Cyanophyceae > Oscillatoriales > Microcoleaceae > Microcoleus > Microcoleus sp. PH2017_09_SFU_O_A. The sequence goes on along the minus strand of NZ_JAEQCF010000031.1, from coordinate 83,003 downwards.
CCTGGAACACGGCAACTCCCCTCTTAGTGCTGTTGCGTATGTCTCTTATAGTGTAATACTGTGTTCGGCAATCGGGGATATAGATGCCGGATATCATGCAGGCAACTTGGCTTTAAAGTTGTTGGATAAATTTAATGCGAACTCGCTTATATGTAAAGTACATCAAATATTTTATGGTTTGGTTATACATTGGAAAGCGCATGGTAAAGAAGCGTTGTTACCCTTACTCTCTGGGCTACAAAGTGGACTGGAAACTGGAGATATAGAATATGCTGGTTATTGTATTACTGTTTATTGCGCGAGCATATTTTTGACGGGGGAGCGATTAGACATTGTAGATCATAAGCAAAGACAATATCTTGATTTGGCAATCAAGCTAAAACAAGACTATTCAATCTACTACATCAAAATATTCCACCAAATGACGCTAAATCTTGAAGATAGAAGTGGAGAAAAATGTCAGTTGATTGGCGAAAGTTTTAATGAAACACAAATGCTGCCTGTTTTTATTGAAAGTAACAATCGAACTTTGCTATATGTTTCCTATCTTGCCAAAACAATTCTTTCTTATCTATTTAAAGAACCTAAGAATGCTATTGCCAGCGCCAGTTTAGGCGCAGAACACGCAGGTAACGTCATGGGTATGGTAGTTTCTGCTCCTCATAACTTCTATTATTCCCTTGCTCTACTCGCTGTTTATCCTCAAGTTTCTCAGGCCGAACAACAACAATATATGAGCTTGGTAGAAGCTAATCAACAACAAATGCAGAAATGGGCATTCCATGCCCCCTTTAACTTCCAGCATAAGTACGAACTTGTGGAGGCCGAAAAAGCAAGGATTCAAGGGCAAATTTTAGAATCAATGGACTATTATGACCGAGCTATAACGGGAGCTAAAGAACAAGGATACATTCAGGAAGAAGCACTAGCTTCAGAACTAGCGGCAGAGTTTTATTTATCCCTGGGCAGAGACAAGTTTGCTCAAATTTATCTGACACAGGCTTACTATGGATATATTCGTTGGGGAGCCAATGCCAAAGTTAAAGATTTAGAGTCTAGATATCCTTTGGTATTTTCCGAGATTCTAAAGCGAGAATCCATAGGCCTAGAGATTAATAGGACAACAACATCGGTCGCAGGAGGAAATTCGGCGGTATTGGATTTGTCTACTGTCAACAAAGCATCTCTAGCCTTGGCTGAGGAAATAGTGCTGGATAAGTTGCTGAATAAGTTACTTAAAATTGTGATGGAAAATGCCGGAGCTACAAGTAGCTGCCTGATTCTAGAAAAAGATGGAAAGCTTTTGATAGAAGCTACAGGTGTTGTGGATAGTGATGCGGTTGTATTGTATTCAGACTCACCATTTGAAACAAGTGACAATCTTCCTGTTTCTATGATTAATTATGTTCGCATTGCCAAAGAAAATATCGCATTAAATGATGCAGCAGTTTCAGGAATATTTATCAACGATCCTTACATCATCAAAACCAAGCCGAAGTCAATCTTGTCTATGCCTCTTATTAATCAAGGCAAACTAATTGGAATTATTTATTTAGAAAATAATCTGACAGTAGGTGCCTTTACAACGGAGAGGCTGGAATTGTTGAAGATACTTTCTTCACAGATAGCTATCTCCCTTAAAAATGCGATGCTCTATGGTAAATTGGAAGCCGCAACTCAAAAATTGAAAACAGCCAACGAGCAATTAGACGATTACAACCAAAGGCTGGAACAGAAAGTCGAAGCAAGGACGCTGGAGTTACAAGAAAAAAATAGACTTTTGAGAGAACAAGCAGTTGAGCTTGAACTTGCTTTACAGGAATTGCAAGCGACACAGACTCAACTAATTCAGACTGAAAAAATGTCAAGTCTGGGGCAATTGGTTGGTGGTATAGCTCACGAAATTAATAACCCGATTAACTTTATCTATGGCAATCTTACCCACTCTAGTGACTATGTCGATCACTTGCTGGGGTTGCTGAATCTTTACCAGCAGCAATTGCCTAATGCAACTCCTGAGATTCAAAACTATGCAGAAGATATTGATATCGAATTCATAATTTCAGATTTTCCTAGATTGATTGATTCGATGCAGGTAGGGGCAGAGCGCATTCGCCAGATTATCTTGTCGCTACGGAATTTCTCGCGCTTGGATGAGGCTCAAATGAAACCAGTAGATATCCATGAAGGGATCGATAGCACTCTGCTGCTGTTACAAAATCAGCTACAAGCCAGCACCTCAAAATTAGGTATTGAAATTGTTAAAGAGTATGGAAAATTGCCTAGGGTAGAGTGTTACCCCGGCTTTTTGAACCAAGTATTTATGAATATACTCAACAATGCGATTGATGCGATTGAAGAGTCATTTGCGGTTTGTCCCACAGTAGCTGCACAGAAAAAAGAATTTGTGACGCATAATAAAGGAAAAATTTGCATTCGCACCAGAGTCGTAAACCGTAATAAAGTGGAGATATCTATTGCGGACAATGGAGCGGGGATGACTGAGGAAGTATGTCGAAAAATTTTCGATCCTTTCTTTACTACGAAACCTGTGGGATCGGGTACTGGTTTGGGGTTAGCTATTAGCTATCAAATTGTGGTGGAAAAACATCAGGGGAGCTTAACTTGTATTTCAGCACGAGGTAAGGGAGCGGATTTCGTGATTGAGATTCCTATTCAGCAGAAAATTTAATAAGGAGAAGGTAGCAGGTATAATTTTTCTGAAAATTTGATAGTTAAAAATTATTCTATATTTTCGTCTTTCGATTATTGGCAATACCCTTTTTCAAGGGTTTTGCTACATCAGTCATGGATGCAAGTTTCACATTAAAGAAAGGTACGTTGTTGCGCTTGAGCGCTCTCATGTATCAACTAGAGCGCTCAAGCGCAACAACGTACCTAATTTTCGGACATTAGCGCTAAGTGAACCTTATAGAAATATAATAGGTGAGTTTAGGAATAGCAACTAAAATATAACGATGCCAGTGACTAGGTTTATGGGCTTGTATAAAGGGGTTTAACCCCTTATGTATGACGGCATTTTTGTTAATAATTTAAGCCTTTTGGCTGGATCAGCTTAACTCAGCAATAGTTACGAAAACAAAGAAAAAAAAACTCTGTATACCTCGATATAAGGAAAAATAAAATGTTAGATAATTTCCCGGATAGGTGCATTCACGAACTATTTGAGTTCCAAGTAGAGCGATCGCCTGATGCCATTGCCGTAATTTTTGAAGGGAAGCAGCTAACTTATCAGGACTTAAACTCTCAAGCTAACCAGTTGGCACATTATCTGAAGACTGTGGGTGTTGGGCCAGAGGTATTGGTGGCAGCCTGTGTGGAGCGATCGCTGGAGATGGTTGTAGGTCTATTAGGTATTCTGAAAGCAGGGGGAGCTTATGTACCGCTAGATCCGCATTATCCGGCAAATAGACTGGCATTTATGTTGGAACATTCTCAAACGCCAGTGTTGCTTACACAACAGCATTTAGTCGAGTCTCTTCCCTCGCATCAAGCGCGTGTCATCTGTTTGGATGGGAATTTAGAAACTGTCGATCGCTCCAGAGAGGAAAATCCAGACAGTGGGGTGACATCGGATAATTTAGCTTATGTGATTTACACATCCGGCTCAACTGGTCAACCGAAGGGAGTAGCGATCGAGCATCGGGGTGCTGTCAACACTCTACTCGATATCAACCAACGCTTTGAAGTGGGAGCGGGCGATCGGGTCTTAGCTCTATCTTCCCTGAGCTTTGACCTATCGGTATATGATATTTTCGGCTTGCTGGCAGCAGGAGGAACTGTTGTAATCCCTCAAGTATCAGCAACGCCAGATCCCGCTCACTGGGTCGATTTGATAGTGCAAGCACAAGTCACTATCTGGAACTCTGCACCGGCATTGATGCAGATGCTGGTAGATTATGCCGCTGTTCATAGCAAAGATTTATCTTCGTCTCTGCGATTAGTCCTTCTCAGCGGCGATTGGATACCTTTGACTTTGCCAGATCAAATCAAAAATTTAGTTTCTAGGTGGGTGTCGGAAAGTTTAGATTTAGATATTGAACCTCAGTTGAGTAGGGCGGGCGTCCAGCCCGGCCAGTGCCTTGATTCAAGCTCTCAGCTAGACGAATCTTTAATCCCTGCTGTCATCGGCTTAGGAGGTGCAACGGAGGCTTCTATCTGGTCGATTTTATATCCCATCGAAACAATAGACCCCACCTGGAAAAGTATCCCTTACGGTGGGTCAATGACCAACCAGCATTTTTATGTGCTCGACGAAGCGATGGAACCATGTCAAGAGGGAGTAGTCGGAGAGCTTTATATTGGGGGAATTGGTCTAGCCCGATGCTATTGGCGAGATGAGGAAAAGACTAGCAAACGCTTCATCACTCATCCCCATACAGGCGATCGGCTTTACTGTACTGGCGATTTGGGTAGCTATCTGCCGGATGGCAATATCGAGTTTATAGGCCGCATCGACCACCAAGTGAAAATTCGCGGTTTCCGCATTGAACTAGGCGAGATTGAAGCGGTGCTGGGACAACACCCCGACGTGCAGGTAGCAGTGGTAGCAGCACAAGAAGATGTCCCCGGACAGAAGCGCTCGATCGCCGCTTATGTTGTTTCCAAGGTCACCGCAGAACGAATACCCTTTAAAAGCGAGTGTTTAGCAGAATTTGATGGCGATCGCTCAGTTAAGTTAGAAACAGAAGACATATCGATCAGTGGGATTGGCGCGATCGGAGTGCCAGATAATTGGTCAAAAGGTAAACGCCTGCACTTGCGCCTCGTGCTACCGGGAGATACCGAAGAGCGATGTTTTGAGGGAACTGTCGCTTGGTGTCAAGGAAATCAGGCAGGAATTGAGTTATCTCTCACAGCGAGTGAAAAAGCTGTGATTCAGCAGAGTATCGACTACCTCCTAGAAACTCAAGGATTCTTAAAATTTTTGCAACGCACGACAGCGGGCAAGTTGCGTAACTTCCTGAAAGATAAGTTGCCAGACTATATGGTGCCTTCCAGCTTTGTGTTCCTGAAAACCATGCCGCTCACGCCCAACGGCAAAATAGACCGTCAGAAGCTACTAGCGCCTGCCATTAAAATTCCCGAACTAGGACAAGATTATGTGGCACCTCAAACTCCTGTGGAAGATGTGGTGGCAGGAATCTGGGCCGAAGTTCTGGGACTAGAGCGAGTGGGTATTCGCGACAATTTCTTAGAATTGGGAGGTCACTCTCTGGTAGTCACGCAGATTGCAACTCGAATCCGAGACACTTTCCAGGTAGAGTTACCTTTGCGTACCTTGTTTGAGTCTGCCACAGTCGCCGATCTGGCTCGCAATCTGGAAATCGCCAGTCAAAAATCTCCAACACCCCAGCCTTCCTCGATTCAACCGATTTCGCGGCATCGGGACTTACCTCTATCCTTCAGCCAGCAACAACTGTGGTTTTTATGTCAACTGGCTCCCGATCTACCTTTTTATAACGAACCGATTACCATTCGCCTACCTGGTTCCGTCAACATTGCTGCTCTGGAGCGCAGCATCAACGAAATCATCAAGCGTCACGAAATTTTGCGAACGACCTTTGCTGTCGTGGATGGGCAGCCAGTGATGGTGATTCAAGATGCCTTTAATTTCATCCTGCCAGTGGTGAATATTGGGGAATTGCCAGAGGCAGAACGGGAGTCTGAAGCATTGCGGCTGGGAACTTTGGAAGCGCAGCAGCCTTTTGACCTTACCCAAGGGCCACTGCTGCGGGGTACTCTCATGCGGTTGGGCGAGGCTGATTACAGGTTGTTCCTGACCATACACCACATCGCGATCGATGGTGTTTCTTTGTACAGCTTGTTTATGAAGGAACTGGCGACACTCTACAGCGCCTTTTCTTTGGGCGGGCGATCGCCCCTGCCAGAACTGCCGGTTCAGTTTGCGGACTTTGCCTATTGGCAACGGCAATGGCTACAGCCAGAGGTGCTGGAAAACCAACTGAGATACTGGAAACAGCAACTAGCGAATCTGTCAACGCTGCAACTGCCCACAGATCGATCGCGATCGCCAATCCAAACTTTTCGGGGTGCAAGGCAATGTCTAGCGCTACCTCAAACTTTGAGCGAGGCGATCGCGAAATTGAGTCAGAAAGAAGGCGTTACCCTCTACATGACACTGCTGGCAGCGTTCAAAACCTTGCTCTATCGCTACACGGGGCAGACCGATATTGTTGTAGGCACTGTCACCGCAGGACGCAACCAGCCCGAGATTCAGCAGCTAATTGGGTGCTTCGTCAACACTTTGGTACTGCGTACCGATTTCAAGGACAACCCTACTTTCCGGCAGTTGCTCGAAAGGATGCGGGAAGTGACTTTGGAAGCATTTGCTTGCCAAGATGTGCCTTTTGAGAAGTTGGTAGAAGCACTGCAACCGGAGCGAAATTTGGGTCAAAACCCGCTGTTCCAAGTTGCTTTTGTTCTCCAACCCCCAATGTCAGGCGTTAATTCGATTCTGAATTGGAGCCAGTTAGATATTGATACTGAAACGGCAAAGTTTGATTTAACCCTGGAATTACAGGAGACATCCGAGGGCATAGTCGGTCGTTTTGAGTACAGCATAGATTTGTTTAATGCTGACACGATCGATCGGATGGTTGGACATTTCCAAACCCTGCTGGAAGGAATCGTCTCTAATCCAGAGCAAAAAATCTCAGAATTACCCCTTTTAACTGAGTGGGAACGGCAGCAGTTAGTAGCGTGGAATAATACCGCAACCGATTACCCTCAAAATGCGTGCATACACCAGTTGTTTGAAGAGCAGGTAGAGCGATCGCCAGATGCTATTGCCCTAGTATTTGAAGACCAACAACTTACCTATAAAGAGCTGAACCAACGAGCAAACCAGTTAGCGCATTATCTGGGCAAATTAGGTGTCACCGCTGAAGTAATGGTGGGAATTTGTGTAGAGCGTTCCTTGGAGATGGTAGTGGGACTGCTGGGTATTCTCAAAGCTGGCGGGGCTTATGTACCACTAGATCCAGCTTATCCGCCAGAGCGTTTGGCCTTGATGTTAGAAGATGCCCAAGTACCAGTGCTGCTGACTCAGAGGCGGTTAGTTGAATCTCTTCCCAAACACCAAGCGCGAGTTGTCTGTCTGGACACAGATTGGGAAATTATTGAGCGACAGAGTGAGGAAAATCCTGAATGCAGCTTAACCTCTGAGAACCTGGCTTATGTGATTTACACTTCCGGGTCTACAGGGAAGCCAAAAGGCGTACTTGTCGGGCATCGAGGACTATGCAACCTGGCTATAGCACAGATTCAGATATTCGACGTACAACCGAACAGCAGAGTTCTCCAATTTGCTTCCTTGAGCTTTGATGTTGCAACTTCCGATTGGGTTATTGCCTTGTGTTCGGGAGCAACTCTCTGTATCGCAATCAATAATGCTCTTTTGGCAGGTTCTGATTTGATTGAGGTATTGCGCGATCGAGCTATTACCCACATTGAATTACCAGTAGCAGTCTTGGGAGTTGTTCCTTTTGAAGAGCTTTCTACATTGCAAACAATTATTGTTGGGGGAGAAACTGTTTCCGTCGATGTTGTGGCTAAGTGGGCACCGGGTCGTCGATTCTTTAACGCTTATGGGCCGACCGAATCCACCGTTTGTGCAACGATCGCCGAATGTACCGATAGTCAAGAGCCGCCGTCCATCGGTCGCCCGATCGCCAATACGCAAGTTTATCTGTTGGATGCCCATTTGCAGCTTATGCCGATCGGCATTCCCGGAGAAATCTATATTGGCGGTGCTGGTTTAGCGCGGGGCTACCTCAACCGACCTGAACTAACTGCGGAACGCTTTATTCCCAACCCCTTTAGCAACGAACCGGGTTCTCGCCTCTATAAAACAGGCGACTTAGCTCGCTACTTACCCGATGGCAATATCGAATTTCTAGGCCGCATCGATCACCAAGTAAAAATTCGGGGCTTCCGCATCGAATTAGGAGAAATTGAGGCGGTATTAAGCCAACACCCAGATGTGCAGGAGTCTCTAGTTATCAGCCGCTCCGATGTCTCCGGCAACCAGCGCTTAGTCGCTTATATTATTTCCAACCTCGGACTAGAACACACAGATTTCGGCAGTTGGCGAAACTTTTTGAAGCAAAAACTGCCCGACTATATGGTGCCTTCCAGCTTTGTATTTTTGCCTAATTTCCCACTTACACCCAATGGCAAAGTAGACCGTAAGGCACTGCCTGAACCTGAGGCTATTAACCCAGAGTTGTCAGCAACTTATGTGGCTCCTCAAACTGAGATAGAACAAAATATCGCTACTGTTTGGCAACAGCTATTACACTTGGAAAAAGTAGGTGTAGATGATAATTTCTTCGATTTAGGGGGTCATTCATTATTGATGGCTCAGGCTCACAGCCAACTGCGCGAAGTGGTGGACAGAGATGTGTCAATCGTTGAAATGTTTAAATATCCAACCATCAGATCTTTGGCTAAATATTTAAGTGAGGAGCCTGAAGAACAATCCTCTGTTGGGTCAAGTCAAGAGCGGATTAAAAAACAAAAAGACGCCATGAACCGCCAAAAGCAAAAACAAGCCCTAAAGGGAAAAAATAAAAATCGATAGCTCTAAATTTTCCAAATGAGGTACGTAGTTGCGCTCTTAGGTACGTTGTTGCGCTTCAGCGCTCCGGAAGGAGGCTCAAGCCCAACAACATACCATCCCGAAAGAGGGCTAAAGCCCAACAACATACCATCCTCAAAGAGGGCTAAAGCCCAACAACATACCTAAGAGGGCTAAAGCCCAACAACGTACCTAAGAGGGCTAAAGCCCAACAACGTACCGATTCAATTGTCCAAAGTATTGTTACCAGGAAAGAATCAAAATGGATAACTCTGAAAAAACCACCCAATCTTCTCTAGAAGGTATCGCGATCGTCGGCATGGCGGGTCGCTTTCCTGGCGCGAAAAATGTTGATGAGTTTTGGCAAAACCTGCGTGATGGTGTTGAATCTATTTCTTTCTTCTCCGAACAAGAACTAGAATCTTTCGGGATTGACGAGTCAGTCGTGCGCGATCCTCGCTATGTAAAAGCCAGAGCGGTACTAGCAGATATTGAGTTGTTTGATGCTTCATTCTTTGGGTTGAATCCTAGAGAAGCTGAAATCACAGATCCACAACACCGCTTTTTCTTGGAATCGGCTTGGCAGGCTCTAGAAAATGCGGGCTACAACTCGGAAACTTACGAAGGTGCGATTGGGGTTTACGCAGGTGCAGGGAGTTTCAATACTTATTTTTTGAATAACCTTTATCCGAATCGTCAGCTTAGAGAATCTGTGGGAGATTTCCAACTTACGATCGCCAATGAGAAAGATTTTTTGTCAACTCGCGTTTCTTATAAATTAAACTTGAAGGGGCCGAGTGTTACTGTCCAAACAGCCTGTTCAACTTCATTAGTTGCGATCGGCATGGCTTGCCAAAGTTTGCTAAATTACCAATGCGATATGGCTTTGGCTGGTGGCGTTTCTATAGGCGTCAATCAAAAGACAGGCTATTTTTATAAAGAGGGCATGATTCTTTCTCCAGACGGGCACTGTAGGGCTTTTGATGCTAATGCACAGGGAACTGTTAGCGGTAGCGGTGTGGGAATTGTGGTTTTGAAAAGATTAGAGGAGGCGATCGCAGATGGAGATTATATTCATGCGGTAATCAAAGGTTGCGCTATTAATAACGATGGTGCTCTGAAAGTTGGCTACACAGCTCCTAGTATAGACGGTCAGGCGCAGGCGATCGCAGATGCCTTAGCAATAGCCGAGATTCCCCCTGAAACCGTCAGCTATATAGAAGCTCACGGAACTGGAACACCCCTCGGCGATCCGATCGAAATCGCTGCGCTGACGCAAGCTTTCTCTGTGGATACTAAGAAAAAAGGCTTTTGTGCGATCGGTTCGGCCAAAACCAATATCGGACATTTAGATACTGCGGCTGGTGTTGCTGGCTTAATCAAAACTGTCCAGGCTCTCAAACACCAGCTAATACCCCCTAGCTTGCATTTTGAACAGCCAAATCCTAAGATTGATTTTGCCAACAGTCCTTTTTATGTCAATACCCAACTTTCCGAATGGAAAGCAGGTAAATCACCCCGTCGTGCTGGAGTTAGTTCTTTTGGCATTGGTGGAACTAATGCTCATGTAGTTCTTGAAGAAGCGCCTATTGCAGAAGCATCAGGAGAATCTCGCCCATCGCAACTATTAGTTTTGTCGGCAAAAAGTAGCTCTGCACTTAATAGTGCTACTGCCAACTTAAGCAAGTATTTGCAACAAAATACCGAGGTAAATTTGGCTGATGTGGCTTACACGCTGCAAGTCGGTCGAAAGGCTTTTAATCATCGACGCATAGTGGTTTGCAATGACAGTCAAGATGGTTTTACAGCCCTTGAGAATCTCGATCCAAAACGAGTTTTTACCAACTTCCCAGAGTCCAAAAATCCACCTGTCGTATTTATGTTTTCAGGACAGGGTTCGCAGTACATCAATATGAGCTTGGAGGTTTACCAAGTTGAACCAACATTTCGCGAACAGATCGATCTATGTTCGGAAATTCTGAAACCTTACTTGGGCATTGACTTGCGCCACGTACTTTATCCAAGCGCAGCAGAAGCAGAAGCAGCTACCAACCAACTAACACAGACTGCGATCGCACAACCTGCACTATTTGCGATCGAATATGCTTTAGCTAAATTGTGGATGTCTTGGGGAGTGCATCCTCAAGCAATGATTGGTCATAGCATTGGCGAATATGTAGCAGCTTGTTTGGCTGGCGTGTTCTCCTTGGAAGAGGGCTTATCCTTGGTAGCTGCACGAGGTAAATTGATGCAACAACTGCCTGCTGGTTCCATGCTTGCAGTGCCACTTACAGAACAGCAAGTCAAACCCTTACTCGGCAATAAGCTGGATCTAGCTGCGATCAATGGAGCATCTCTAAGCGTGATTTCAGGTGCCATCGATGCCGTAGATGAATTGGAACAAAAACTAAAAGAAAAAGGTATAGAGGGTCGCAGGTTGCACACCTCCCATGCCTTTCATTCACAAATGATGGAGCCAATTTTAGAGCCATTTACCGAACAGGTGAAAAAAGTCAAGCTCAAATCACCAAAAATTCCCTACATATCCAATGTTACTGGGAATTGGATTACAGCGGGGGAGGCGACAAGCCCCGGTTATTATGGTCAACACCTGCGTCAAACAGTAAGGTTTGCAGAGGGTTTACAACAGCTATTAAACCAGCCCAATCAAATATTGCTAGAAGTGGGTCCCGGACGGACATTGAACACGCTAGCAAAACAACATCACAATAAGCCTTCTGAACAGATTATACTTTCTTCATTGCGCCATCCGCAAGACCAAAAATCAGATGTAGCTTTCTTACTTACTACATTGGGTCAGCTTTGGCTAGGAGGAGTACAAATAGATTGGTCTCAATTTTATGCTGATGAGCAGCGTTATCGTCTCCCATTGCCAACCTATCCCTTTGAGCGCCAACGTTACTGGATTGAACCACCAGGAATCGAGCAACCGATTAAAATTGGATCTTTGTCCGATGACAATTCCCCAAATGTAGATTCAGCACAACTCCATTCTCGGCCGAATCTACAAAATACTTATAGTGTTCCTAGAGATGAAATTGAGCAAACTATTGCTACGATATGGCAAGAATTTCTAGGGATTGAACAAGTGGGAATTGATGATGATTTTTTTGATTTAGGGGGGGATTCATTATTAGCAGTTCAACTAATAACTAAGTTAAACGAAAAACTGCAAAAAAACTTGTCTCCCCACAGCCTGTTACAATCATCAACTATTGCAGCTTTGGCTGAATTAATTAAAGATGATTCCGGGTTGTCTGCGAGTGATAATCAGCAATCCCAGTCAGCTTCGGAGTCCTTATTAGTGGAGATTCGGCGGGGGAGTTTGAAACAACCTTTGTTTTTAGTGCATCCGGTAGGCGGACACGTTTACATTTATCGGGATTTGGCACGTTATCTCGGTTCAGAGCGGCCTATTGTGGGAATACAAGCACCTGCTTCGGTTGATGAAACAGATGCCTGTACTACAGTTGAGGAAATGGGAACTCGCTATATCGAAGCTTTGCAGATTCGCCAACCTGAAGGGCCCTATTTCCTAGGAGGTTCTTCCTTTGGTGGCACAGTTGCTTTTGAGATGGCGCAACAACTGAATGCGATCGGTCAAAAAGTAGAATTGCTAACTCTGATAGATACTCCTGGCCCCGGTCAAATGCCTGTTTTAGCGACAGAAGATGATACAGCAATTCTGGTTTATATACTAGGTGTTGGTTTCGATCTGTCTCTTTCTTTGGATGTCCTCCAACAGCTTGAGCAAGATGAGCAACTTCTCTACTTTTTAGAGCAAGTAAAGATTGCTAATAGGGTAGTTCCTCCCGATTTTGGATTGCCTGAGATTCGTCACTTTCTTCATCTGTTTAAAGTACACGGTCAAGCTATGCGAAATTACATCCCTCAAGCTTATCCGGGTCGAATTATCTTTTTTCGTGCTAGCGAACAAAATGAAGTTAATCCTAAAAATCCTGAATTGCCATGGATTGAGGTGGCTGGGGGAGGGATAGAGGTTCGAGAGGTGCCGGGAAATCATATTACTATGAATTACCCTCCTCATGTTCAGGTTATGGCCCAACAACTTAGAGAATATATTGATTAGGTACTGATTAGGTACGTTTTAGGTACGTTGTTGGGCTTTAGCCCTCTTTCAGAGCTCTGAAGCACAACTACGAGCCTTTCGGAGCGCTGAAGCGCAACTACGTACCTTTCGGAGCGCTGAAGCGCAACTACGTACCTTTTGGAGCGCTGAAGCGCAACTACGTACCTTTCGGAGCGCTGAAGCGCAACTACGTACCTTTTAGAGCGCTGAAGCGCAACTACTTACCTTTATGTATGAATATCGGAAATTAACTTTAGAAGAACGGGTGCAACTTGTTAATGAAAGGTTGGCTAAGGGATATCCTGCTCATTCTCCACCTCATCCAGTGCGAGATTTTGAATTTTATCATCTTACAGTTAGTTGTTTTGAGCATAAATCTCGGATTAATACTCAGGAACGCCGTCACCAACTTTTAGATTCAATTTTTGAGAAGTTTATTTCCGATGGTATCGAAATTAATGCTTGGGTAGTTTTACCGAATCATTATCATCTCTTAGTCCATCATGTTAATATGCCACAATTAAGTGTGCTATTTCGTTCGATTCACGGCCCCTTGGCTCGACAATGGAATCTTGAGGATCGTGTTACAGGTAAAGTGTGGTGTTCATTTAGCGATCGCGCTATTCGTTCCGAAAGGCATTATTATACCACTATTAATTACATCAATTACAATCCTGTCAAACATGGCTGGGCAAAATCTCCTTATGATTGGTCAGCAAGTAGCGTACATTGGTATTTAGAGTATCAAGGAAGAGAGTGGCTAAGAAGTGCATGGACAGAATATCCGGTAAGAGATTATGGAAAAGGATGGGATGATTAAGGTAGGTAGTTAAAGGTACGTAGTTGCGCTTCAGCGCTCTTAGGGCTCGCATCCCAACAACATACCAACCAGGTACGTAGTTGCGCTTCAGCGCTCTTAGGGCTCGCATCCCAACAACATACCAAAGTGCTCTTGGGGCTGAAGCCCAACAACATACCAACAACTTATAATTGAAGATTGTAATTCACAGGATAACTCATGGTTTTATATACAGATAATGCCCAACCTGAAGGCGAAAAATCATCGTCAGTGCTACTAGAAATGATGTATGGATTTAAAATATCCCAGGCTATTTTTGTAGCGGCTAAACTGGAAATTGCAGATATTCTGAGTGATGGTTCTAAGACTGCTGATGAACTTGCGGAAGCTGCTGGGGTAAATTCTCAGGGTATTTATCACCTGATGCGTATGCTAGTAAGTGTTGGTGTGTTTTCTATGGAAGATAATGATAAGTTTTGCTTGAATGCTCTGGGCAAGCATCTCTTGACTGGTACTTCTGATTCTTTGCGAGGTACGGTTCTGGCAATGGGTGATGAACTATATCAGGGATGGGGTAATTTATTGTACAGTATAAAGACAGGAGAAACGGCTTTTGAACATAGTTTTAAGATGAGTTTTTATAGCTATTTGACGCAGAATTCTGAGGCGGCTATAAATTTCAATGAGTGGATGAAGGAGACAACAAGGGAGTGGCTGCTTCCGGTGCTTGAAGCTTATGATTTTTCAGGATTTAAGACGCTTGTGGATGTTGGAGGGGGTATTGGAACTCTCACGGCTGTTATTCTAAATGCTAATCCCCAAATGCAAGCTATTTTGTTCGATCGCGAAGATGTTATTGTGGATGCACCTCAGGTTTTGCACGCGGCTGGAGTTGCAGATAGGTGTCAAGTAGTTGGAGGCAGCTTTTTTGAAGCGGTGCCGCGTGGTGGGGATCTTTACTTACTCTCTCGTGTCCTCCTCAATTGGGATGATGAGCGTGCTATTACAATTCTTAAAAATTGCTATCAAGCTATGACAGCTAACGATCGCCTGCTGATTGTTGATTTTATGTTGCCTTCAGGCAAAATGTCGCCTTTTATTGGTATGGGTAGCCTAACTTTGTTTGTGATAGGCGGTACTTTTATGCGGAGGGAAGATGAATTTTATCATTTGCTTTCCTCTGCTGGCTTTAAAGTGACTGATACGATCGCCACAAAAGGGCCTGCAAGTGCGATCGAGGCGGTAATAACCAATCCTAGTTAGCCACTCCTGTTATGATTGAGCGGTTGAGACCGCTTGCGGACAAATGAAATGGGTGCATCTCACTTTGTACAAAGCAAAACTGAGATACTCTCAGCGAAGTCAGCCGACGCGGACTAATGAGTGCGGACTTCCTTCAGTCTTGTTGGGTAGAAAACTGGCGGGCGCCGATCGCAGAAAAGGCGATCGCAGCCACCAACAAAACAGGTATGCTGTACCAAGGAAACTTGGCGATATCGTAAGCAGCAGCCCTCAATCCAATACTGGCATAAGTCAGCGGTAACAGATAAACTATCCCTTTCAGGGCTACTGGTAGCGACGCGGGGTCGAAAAATGTCGCGCCCAAAAATGACATCGGAGTTATCAGAAAATTGTTGTACAATCCGACTGATTCGAGAGATTTTACGTTTAAACCCACTATCACTCCCAGGCCCGCAAATACAGCGGAGTTGAGAATTATCACTAACAAAAATAGCGGATGCAAAAATACTAGCTTTTGAGTAAACACAACTGCTACTAAAATCACGGAAACCGAAGTTAGCAGTCCCCGCAGTATTCCGGCTAGCATTTTGCCTGCGTGCAAAGCTAGGGGGTGTACCGGCAGCAGTAGCAATTCCTCAAATGTTTTACTAAAAAGGCGTTCGCCACAAATAGAAAATACTGCGCCTGTAAAACTTACTGTCATCGATGAAAGTGCAACCATTCCCGGCAGCATGAATTCTAGATAATTGCCACCAATTGCCGGTTTAGGCATGGAACTGCCCAACCCGAAACCAAAAGCTAGAATGTAAATTAATGGGGATGTTAAACCAGCAGCGGCAATTGGCAGGATTCGGACTCGCAAATCTAGCCATTCTCCCCAAAACACGGTCATTGTGTCTGTTAGTATAGTTTGAATTGAGTTTTGTTTCATGGCGAGGTGATTTGCATAATAGATATCAAGTTCTGTTAATTAACGGGACTAATGACCGTAGTAAAATTGGTTTGTAGTGAGGACTTTAGTCCGCATCAAAAAGGACTAAAGTCCTCACTACAAACCTTTTGGATGGCGGGTAATTGACCGGACATGATTTTACATCTTGCTCATTATCCGGTTAAAAGGTTAAATAATCAAGGCTGCTGCACTGTTCTAATTTAGTTTCAGTTAAAGGCAATGTGCCGGATTCTACTTTTTCCTGTTCTCGGTTCAACCAAATTGCTTTTAAGCCTGCGGATTTGGCGCCGCAATAATCGGCTTTGAAGCTGTCGCCGATATGCCAGACATTCTCGGCTGTGCAGTTGTGCTTTTGCAAAGC
The DNA here is from genome assembly GCF_020738625.1 of Microcoleus sp. PH2017_09_SFU_O_A. Classification (NCBI taxonomy): domain Bacteria; kingdom Bacillati; phylum Cyanobacteriota; class Cyanophyceae; order Oscillatoriales; family Microcoleaceae; genus Microcoleus; species Microcoleus sp. PH2017_09_SFU_O_A. The sequence continues at coordinate 66,915 of NZ_JAEQCF010000031.1, read as the reverse complement.
TGCGGTGAAAATTTCCGGCTGGGGTTTTGCTGCACCTACTTCGGTGGAAATTGTCACTGATGTGAAATATTCTGCTAAATTGAGTGCTTTTAATACTGGATAAAGTCGCGAGTCGAAATTCGAGACTACTGCTAATTCGATTCCTTGTTGCTGCCATTTATTTAATGCTGGGAATACGTCGGGATAGACGAACCAAGGTTCGGGGGTGGCAAAATGAGCGTAGAGTTCGGCAAAAAATTTGGGAAAGTCTGAAAATTGATTGAAAACGCCTGCTATTTGAAAAGCTTTTGCCGAAACTGCTAGCCACCACTCAAATTCTAGTTGGGGAATTTTTGCTGCTTCGATTCCTGGAAATGTCATCGGATTTGCTGAGGCGAAGCTTTGGTAAAATGCTGTATTTAAGTCTTTACTATTAACTGTTACTCCGAAGTTTTTGGCTAGTTTTGCGTAGACTTCGCCGACGCTACCGCGAACGTAAAATAGTGTGCCTGCTGCATCTAAAAAGATAGTTTTTGTCATTGGTTAGAATGAATTTGAAAACGAGTAATATAATACCGGGCGAAGGTCATTCGCGTCTACACAAACACTCACGTGCCTCCGCAGGTTGAAGAACCAGAATCAGAATAATACCGTGCGAAGGTCATTCGCGTCTACACAAACACTCACCTGCCTCCGCAGGTTGAAGAATCAGAATAATACCGGGCGAAGGTCATTCGCGTCTACACAAACACTCACGTGCCTCCGCAGGTTCAAGAATCAGAATAATACCGGGCGAAGGTCATTAAGTTATTTTTTTCAGTCCGCGGAGGCGGACATCGTTTGTGTAGACGCGAATTCTATTCGTACGTCTTATCTCAAAAAGATGAGGTATAACTGACAGCTTACATAACCGTTTAAACCAAGAGGGCCCAAGCCCAACAACGTCCGCGAATCTTTCTGATAACCGCTATATTACTTTTTCAGCAACTCCTGAATCGGCTTGCTAATCCAGTTGAAACCAACTTTTAGTTGGTGGTCAAATGTTGGCATTCGATAGAGATAGGCTAGGCGGCGTGCAATGTGTGCTAGTTGTCCGTCGAGTTTGATTCCTAAACCTGTCAGGGTGGCTTCGTCTATTCCTAATGTCATCATTTCTCCTAGCGGCTGGTACCGGAAAGGTAGTAATGGTCGATCGCTCAGGGATGCCCATATGTTCCATGCCGTGTAGTCAGCTTGCTGGAATGCTGTTTGGGCTGTTCCGGGGACTTTTTGACCTGTTGCGTCGTGACATTCGGCTAAGTCTCCCAAGGCAAATATGTCTGGATGGTCGATGATTTGCATCTGGGAGTTAACTATTAATTGACCGCGGTGGTTTTGTTTCAGGGGGAGCGATCGCACTGCTTGACTAACTTGGGTTCCTACTGTCCACAATACTATGTCTACGGGAAGAACATCTAATTGTCCTTTGTAGAGTAAGGATATGGTGTCGGATTCGATCGCCTCTACTGCTGTTTCTAAGTCGATCCAGACTTTGCGTTTTTCTAATGCTTTGTTGGCGGCTTCGCGGTTGAACTCGGGTGATGTCCGCAAAATCGTGTCGCCTTGCTCGATTAATCGGACGCGACCTTTGTCTCCGAGTCGATCGGCTAATTTACAAGCTAATTCTACTCCCGAATAACCGGCGCCGACGATCGCAATCCGAATTTTGTCGGGGTTGCTAGCTTCGAGAAACCGCAGTCTTTCTTCCAAGCGGTAGGCGTCGTCGAGGCTGCGGAAGGAATAAGCGTATTCAACGGCTCCTTTGACCATATCTAGGGGTGTTTCGCCACCTAAAGCTAATACTAGGCGATCGCACGGAATTTCTGGCCCGTCGTGTAACTGCACTTGCTTGGACTCCACGTCGATGCCGGAGACAGTGCCTTGACAAAAGCGCACGCCTGTGTTTTGCAAGAGTTCCGCAAAGGGCGGCGCGATTTCCCAGGTTTGGAGTTCGCCGGTGAGGAGCTCGTACAGTAGGGGAACGAACAGGAAGCGATCGCGACGGTCAACTAGGACTATTTCGGGTTTTTCGGTTTTGGAGAAGGGTAACTGACTCAAGCGCAGGGCTGTGTGGAGTCCGCCGAAGCCTCCGCCGAGAATGCAAATCCGGGGTTGTTGTTGAGCCATGGTTTTTGTTTGAGGGCGATCGGTAGCAAGGCAACTTATCTTATTGTAACGAGAGTGGAGGATTGGGGGAGCGGGAGATGGGGAGAGGGGGAGAGGGGGAGAGGGGGAGAGGGGGAGAGGGGGAGATGGGGAGATGGGGAGATGGGGAGAGTCGCAAAATCTTCCTTCTTCCGACTTCCTTCTTCCCTCTTCCTTCTTCCCTCTTCCTTCTTGCTATTATCCACCCTCAAATTTTTTGAATGTTCGGACAAGTAATTTTGTACTATATTAGTTGATAGCGTATTATTTCGCCAATTAAATTCACTTTTTATACAGCCATCTACTCTAACACTTGCCCCCGCAGTCACAAGTGAAAAAATCATGCAAATTTCCTCGAATTCTTCTAAAGTTAAGAATGGCGATCGCCATAACGAAGACAGCTCATCTTTGTTAAGCAGCGAAGAACGATATAAAAATTTAGTAGCTAATATTCCCGGTGCTGTATACCGCTGCAACTGCGAATGGACGGGATCCGATGGCGAATTAATACGGACAATGGCGTTTTTGAGCGAGGCTGTTCAAGAAATATCTGGCTATCCATCATCTGATTTTATCAACGATCGCGTCCGTTCTTTTGCGAGCATCATCCATCCTCAAGACCGCAAAAATATGGAGGAGGCTCTCATAAAAAGTGTAGCAACTAGAACTCCGTATATCCTGGAATACCGCATTCTCCGGGCTGACGGCGAAATTAGCTGGGTTTACGAAAAAGGTCAAGCTGTTTGTGGGGAGGGGGATGAGGCTAGAGAAAGAAAAGAGGGACAAGGGGAAATAGAGGAATTTTTGTCGGGTGTAGTTTCGTCGGTTTCGCCGATCGCAAATTCTCTGTGTCAGGTTGTCTATCTCGACGGAGTGATTTTGGATATTACTGAGCGCAAGCGCGCTGAGGAAAAGCTGCGAAACACTCAAGATTTTCTGAATGCGGTACTGCAAAATCTGCCGGTTAGCGTCTTTATTAAAGATGCCGTGGAACAAAGATTTATTTATTGGAATGCTGCTAGCGAAGAATTGTTTGGCTATTCGAGGGACGAAGTGCTGGGAAATAATGCTGCTGACTTGTTGGAAGCAGATCAGGCAAATTACTTGCAAGCACAAGATTTAGAAGTATTTGCCACGGGAAAAGAGGTTGATATACCAGAAGAAATTATCCAACTTCCGCACCGGGGAAAACGGATTTTGCACACAAAAAAAGTTCCTTTGTTTGACGCTGATGGCGCGCCTAAGTACATTCTGGGTATTTCTCAAGATATTACCGAAAGCAAAAAAACTGAAACAGAATTGTCGCGCTTGGCCATCGTGGCTCAAAAAACGCAAAATGGTGTGATTATTACTGATGCTCAAGGCTGCATTGAATGGGTGAATGAAGCATTTACTCGGATTAGCGGTTACGTGTTAGAAGAAATGCTGGGAAAAAAACCGGGTGATGTGCTGCAAGGCCCTCAAACAGATCCATTAACTATTGCCCAATTGCGATCGGCTTTGGATAAAGGCGAGCCGTTTAATCAGGAAATTTACAATTACAGGAAGGATGGAAAGGGTTATTGGGTGGCGCTTTCGATCGCCCCGATTTATCGAGAAACCGGGGAACTTGAAGGTTTTATTGCGGTGGAAACTGATATTACCGATCGCAAACAAGCTACTGAATCTGTCAGGGAAAGCGAGAGTTATTACCGCTGCATCGTCGAAACTGCTTCGGAGGGCGTTTGGATGTTTGACGCCGACAGCAGCACGACTTTTGCGAACTGTCGGATGGCCGAAATGCTGGGGTATACTGTGGAGGAAATGCTGGGGCGATCGCTATTTGAGTTTATCGATGACGAGGCTCGGGAAATAGCCGAAAGTTATGTGCAGCGCAGGCGGCAAGGCATTCGCGAACGCCACGATTTTCAGTTTACCCGCAAAGATGGCTCTCACTTGTGGGCGATCGTCTCAGCGACACCAATGTTCGACGCTGACGGCGAATTTGCGGGGGTTTTGCGGATGATTACCGATATTAGCGATCGCAAACAAGCCGAAGCAGAATTGCGCCAAACTCTCCAAGAATTAGAATTTGAAAAATTTGCCTTAGATCAATCGGCAATTGTCTCAAATACCAACGAATTCGGCGTTATTACCTACGTCAACGAGCAATTCTGCGAACTGTTTAAATATTCTCGGGAAGAATTGAACGGCAAAACCCACAAACTTGTAAATTCCGGCTATCACCCAACTGATTTTTTCAAGCAGCTTTGGTCAACAATCCGCCAGGGAAATGTTTGGCGGGGAGAAATGAAAAATCAAGCTAAAGACGGCAGATTATTCTGGTTGGATACTACGATTGTACCTTTCTTAAATTCTCGGGGAGAACCCCATCAATATGTAGCAATTCGCAAAGATATTACCGATCGCAAACAAGCAGAAGAAGCTGTGCGGCTTTCCGAAAGTCAATTGAGGACTAAAAATGAAGAATTAGCGAAAGCCCTGCGGGACGTGCATAAAACTCAAAGCATGATGGTTCAAAATGAAAAAATGGTAAGTTTGGGGCAATTAGTAGCTGGCGTCGCTCACGAAATAAACAATCCAGTTAGCTTCATTTACGGCAACGTCATGCACGCTGACGATTACTTTCAAGACTTGCTAAAAATGCTGCAACTTTACCAGCGCGAATACCCGGAACCAACAGAGGCAATTCGAGAAGAAATAGATGATATAGATTTGAAATTTCTGCTCAAAGATTTGCCAAAGCTATTAAGTTCAATGAAAATGGGAGCCGAGCGAATTCGCCAGATTGTGCTGTCACTGAAGAATTTCTCGCGATTGGATGAAGCAGAACAAAAACAGGTGGACATTCACGAAGGAATTGACAGCACTTTGTTGATTTTGCAGCACAGGCTGAAAGAAACGGCAGGACATCCGAAAATTACGCTGGTTAAAGAGTTCGGCAATTTGCCCCGCTTACAGTGTTATGCAGGACAGTTGAATCAGGTATTTATGAATATTATTGGCAATGCAATTGATGCTTTGGAAGAGGCAATGGAAACCGGACAGTGGGGCGACGGGGAACAGGCGCCTATTCCTTCTTGTCCTTCGCCGACGCTGCGGATTTGTACTGAGGTAAAATATGAACAGGCTGCTGTTTGTGCTGATTCTATTCGCAGTCCTTCTCATATTGTGATTCGGATTGCTGACAACGGGCCGGGGATTCCGATAGATGTTCATGAAAGGCTGTTCGATCCGTTTTTTACTACGAAAGAACCGGGGAAAGGTACTGGCTTGGGGCTGTCTATCAGTTATCAAATTGTGGTGGAAAAGCACGGCGGGCGGCTGAAGTGCAATTCTGCACCGGGTCAAGGTACGGAATTTGCGATCGAGATTCCTGTCGCTAGAAGTTAGCGGTAAAATTGGAAATTATGAGTTATAATTCCATAGATGCAAACGGCGGTTGAAACCGCGTCTATACAAACAATGTCCGCCTCCGCGGACTGAAGAAGATAATGTATTTTAACCGCATTGCCTTCAACCCGCGGAGGCGGGTTTTGCTTGTATAGAAGCGGTTTCAACCGCCCAGTTTTCTAGGTTATTGACTTATGAATTACAACGTAATTTACGACGGCAATTGCAATCTCTGCGTCACCTTGGTGCAGTTACTAGAAAATCTAGATCGAGGCGAGAACTTTGAGTATATTTCCATGCAAGATTTAGAGGGATTAAAGCGGTTTGATATAACTGCTGAGGATTGCGAAATGGGGATGATTTTGATAGATAAGAATAATCCCGAAAAACGCTGGCAAGGTAGCGATGCAGCCGAGGAAATCGGGCGGATATTGCCTGCTGGCGAGGTGTTTGTGGCGGCTTACCGGGCAATGCCGGGGATGAAGTGGATGGGCGATCGCGTGTACGAACAAGTGCGCGATAACCGCTATACTTTGTTTGGCAAGCGATCGACAACTTACAAATCGGCTTATCCAGTGGGCTGTAGGTCGATCGACAATTGCGATAATCAAGACTTAAAATCAGGTTCGTAGTGAGGACTTCAGTCCTCTCCATCTGTGGTTCGTAGTAAGGACTTCAGTCCTCTCCATCTGTGGAGAATTTAAGTCAAGAAGGACTAAAGTCCTCACTACAAACCTGGACTTCAGTCCTCTCCATCTGTGGAGAATTTAAGTCAAGAAGGACTAAAGTCCTCACTACAAACCTGGACTTCAGTCCTCTTCATCTGTGGAGAATTTAAGTCAAGAAGGACTAAAGTCCTCACTACAAACCTGGACTTCAGTCCTCTGCATCTGTGGAGAATTTAGCTCAAGAAGGACTAAAGTCCTCACTACAAACCTGATTTATGATGAGTCATTAACCGGGAATTATTCTCAGCAATTAAACAAACCTAATATCTCGCGGCAAAAGTGTTTGAGCTTTTCGGCTGATTCCGCAGCGGGCTCAGTTTCACCCACAAAACCCCAATTTTCCACGGTAGAAAAGCGCCACTGTTGACCAGTATGATCGTAACCTGCCGCCTCAACCCCGATCGCCCGCCGAGATCCTTCGACCGGATCTTGGTAAAATCGGATTTGGATTAAGATACTGCGGCTTTGCAACAACCGACTTCTACCGGGAAAATGGAAGCCAATATCGATCGACTCAGGATCGACAAGTTCTCTGGTATCCTGGTCATTCATCCAAGGTTTCAAATCGACTTTCACATCCGGAAAATCTGACTTAAATAAATTAACAACCGCAGCAATTTTGCTAGCTAATTCTATATTTCTGGCTTGTTCGGCAGCGTTCACTCGAAATACTCCTATCAAATACAGTTATTACACATTTAGTTAACAATGTAACTGCATATTGCCTGCTTTAAACGGTAAACTGTGGACTATTTGATAGATTACAGTTCGCGATTGCACGGGTGGCCAGAAACCGGGTTTTTTTACGAAAAGACGTGTTACAGCCGACAATGCAAGTAAAAACCCGGTTTCTTTGGTATTGATGCGTTTAATCTGCTACATTTTCCCAGGTTGAATGAATTTTAGTCGATCGGCACTTCGATCGCAAATTCCGTACCTGGGCCCAACACAGATATGCCCTATGTAGTGGCGATGCGTCACAATCCTTTGTTGAAAGCGACTCGCTGTGCGATTATTGGCTCGTGGCTGGCGTGAAAATGCAGGTGATTGGTGCGAGTCATGCGGAAATGGGTACATTTGCCTTTTGGGATTTTAAAATCCCAAAAACCTTTCGATCCAACTTATTTGCTCGCTACCCCTTGACTTTTCAAGACAGGAACTACAGCATTTTGGGATGTTTATTGAACACCAATAAACTTGTGAGTTTGCAAAGACAACCTGTAACTCGGATGCTGTTTCAATAACTCCAAAATCATCGGAATTGCCCGATCGCGCTTTTCCCACTCCGGCTGCAAATATACAGGAATATTCACATTGTCAGCCAAATATTTTGTGTAAAAATCAACTTCTTCGCCACTGCTAACCACCAACTTAATTTCATTAGCTCTCGTCCAGAAACGGTCTTGCACCGGATATTGAGGATTGACGTGTTCTTTAGGAGAAAGAGTAATCCAAGCCAGCGGCGAAATATCCTGCCAGTAAGCGCCAGAAGTTTCAATATTCACCTGTTTGTCAGTTGCTAACAAAGCTCGCACTAACTCCGGCAAATTCTGGTGAATAAAAGGTTCGCCACCACTAATGACAACCCTCGAAGACTGCAATTGATCTAGCAATTGTGCGATCGACTGTGGCACCGATGGCAAACCTTTGCCACCATTTCCGTAGCCTGTATCGCACCAAGCACACCGCACAGGACAACCAGCTAATCTGATAAAATCAACTAAAGTCCCCGTCCAATAACCTTCACCTTGAACCGTACACTGAAAAGTTTCATGAATCGGTAATTTTATTTGTAAATTCGATCCCTGCATTTTTACCTCAAAGTAATTAATAATACTTGTTATTACTTTTAGTAATTGTAATTTGTCATCGGTAATTGATATAGTCCTGGATGCACCGGTAGGCAGAAACCGGGTTTTTTATGCAAATACTGTATCGCAGCCTTTAATACAGATAACCACCCGGTTTCGAGGAGTCTTAATGAAGTTCCCAGCCACTTGAACTATTTAATTCTGTTCTTCAGGTTCCATCATCGTAGCCCAGCGGCGTTTCAGGGCCAAACTCAACCCGTCACCAATGGGGACAACACTGAGTGTTATTCTCGGATCGTTACGCAACTTGTCGTTGAAACTACGAAGGGCGAGGGTACTTGTGTCTTGTACTTCAGGATCGGCAACTCGTCCAGACCACAGAACGTTGTCAATTACAATTAAACCGCCATTCCGCACCAGTTGGAGCGATCGCTCAAAATAAGCCTCATAATTTTCTTTATCCGCGTCGATGAAGGCAAAATCAAAGGTTCCGGCTTGTCCCTCGGCTATGAGTTTGTCGAGAGTATTTAGTGCTGGGCCCAAATGCAAATAAATTTTGTTAGCCACACCCGCAGCTTCCCAATACCGTCGCGCGATCGAAGTATATTCCTCGCTGACATCGCAAGCAATAATTTTACCGTTAGAAGGCAGTGCTAAAGCTACACATAGCGAGCTATAACCAGTAAAAACTCCAATTTCTAAGGTTTTTGTCGCTCCCATAAGCTGCACGAGCATCTCCATAAACTGCCCTTGTTCGGGAGCTATTTGCATCATACCCATAGGATGCTTAGCAGTTTCTTTCCGCAGTGAAGCGAGAATATCTGGTTCCCGCAAAGAAATAGATAACAGATAATCGTAAAGTTGATTTTCTAGGCCAAGAGTTGAGTTCGCCATCGGTTTGTCCTTGCTGCTGACTTTTGATTTTACGTGGTAGACGTGCAGTTATTGGAAATTGCAGACGGTAGAGTGAATTTTGGCACCTATTTTGCTGTCGTTTCTCTCAGGGTAAGAGTATCGCCGTCTCGCTTACAAGAATCTGGTAACTTGCTCTCACGGGCGATCGACCTCCCAATCAGTTTATCTCAGCTATAGGTGATTTAGTCGCCCTGGAAAAGAAAAGAGAACAAAAGGATGGTTTTGAGATTGCTGCATTCCTCGCGCTGCGTAACACTGTGAGTAATGCCAGCTTAACAAAATAATCTAACAGTCGGCAAGTTGCCAACCGATATACAATTAGTCATTCCTCATCTTAACTCTCCAACTTGTAGGAGCGCGCCTTGCTCTGAGCGTAGCCTTTCATGAAGTCGAATGATCTCAAATGTCAAATGGTACGATCTGGGGAGAATATAACTTAATTTTGACAACTAATCGCCAATAAATAATTATTTATAATTTGCCCACAACTCACACAAATAAAGTTTAATTTGAGTCTTGTTGATGGCTTATAGCCTGTGTATTTTTCAGGAATCAAACAGGCGCATGGCAATCCTTCTATCCGGGAGGATTACTAATAACTAACAAGTCGGCTAGACCGGGACAATTTTTTAAGTGTCACAGTATATTTATCCACACCTAAACCACCTACCCACAATAAAAACAACATTCTCCTGTTGAAGCAGAACAAGTATTTTGGTGACAAAACCCGGTTTTGGGCAGCCTTTGCCCTGGACTGTTACTAACCACTAACGAACCGGGAACACTCTGACAATTTCTTAACTGTCACAGTTGATTGCTCGACACATAAACAACTTACCCACAATCAAAATAACATTTCGCAAAGGCAATCGCTATGTATTATACTTTTGCAGGTTTCGGTGCTGGTACTGGCCTATTGTTACTGTTAATTTTTGCTATTTTACAATGGCTGCACGTCCCCGCCGGCAGTTTTATAGATTGGGTAATTGCCATTGCTATTTTTGAATGGCTGTTGTTGATAGTTACAGTTCCTTGGAATATCCATTTTGAAGCTAAGGAAGTGTTAGCCCAAGGCGCAGAATCTACTAAAAAAAATATTGCTGTCGATTCCGAACAAGTAAAATACGTTACTGTATTAGCTAGCCGATCGCTCTGGGTGGCGATCGCCCTTCACCTGGTTAGCGCGATCGCACTTTATGCCCTATCCGCCACCGGCATTAGTGCTGTTGGCTATCTCAGTTCCGGTGCAGCACTGCTTTTAACTATACTGCGTCCAGCTATCCGAGGTTATCAGTATTTAGCCCAGCGGCTGACAACCATCCGCAGCGAATTTTTCCACCCCCGCGAAGATATTCTCGAACTCCGCAACCGCTTTGCAGAATTAGAATCTACAGTCAAAAATTTGGCCGATCAATTAAATTCAGACGATCCTAATTCGTGGGCGACTCTCCAACAGCGGGAACAACGGGCCACTAGAAGAGAATTAACTAATTTAGCCGCATCTCTAGAAAATTTGCGATCGACAAATCAGGCAGAACACACTAAACTGGCAAGAGATGCCGAAAGTGCGATCGCCCAACTCACCGATGACGGACAATTTCTCAACCACGTCCGCGAAATCATCCGCTTCTTCAAAGAATCGTAAAAGTAGTCAGTAGTCATTAGTCATTAGTCATTAGTCATTAGTCATTAGTTAGTTGCCATGCCCAATTCCCAATTCCCAATTCCCAATTCCCAATTCCCAATTCCCAATTCCCAATTCCCAATTCCCAATTCCCAATTCCCTACCTTTAGATAGATGTCAGAGGCTCGCAAACTGTGAAACTTTTAATTAAAAGAGAACTTTATCAGTCTTGAGGAAGACTCAATAAATGTATTTTACATTACAGCAAGTTTCAGGAAACTATAACCAAAGATAGTTAGTGAATGAGTTAGCTTAGGCTTAATATTTAAACATAAGCCAAAGACCTTTTTGAAAAGATAACTCAGGAATAAATCATGACAACTAGCAAATCAACACCGACCGACGAACAAATCGAAGCTAATATGGAAGCCCCCCATTATGACAGGGGCATTACTCCTGCTGAGACAGCAGCGCGGCAAGAACGCGAAGGCTCTAACTTCATGCACACAACCACTGAAGCGAAGCAGCAAAGCGCCAAAACCGACGACCAAACCGATGACGAAAGCATTCATACTACAGATGGTTATACAGTAGACAAGGAAGGTCTGGTTAACAATTACGCGATCGAACCCGAAATGTACATCAACGAACCGGGCGATTTGAGAGCAAAAGAGGAAGCCGAAGCCGCAGAACGCGCTCAAATTCTCGCAGAAATCAAAGATAAAAAAGGTGAGGAAGGAAAACTGACAATGGATGAAGACACCCGCGGCAAAGGCCCAGGAATGATCTAGGTTGTCTGCTTGGTAGTTGCGCTTTGGCGCGCGAGGCTGCAACTGCAAAGCCAAGGGGCAGGTTTTTCTAGATACGGGAATTGTCGATCTTTTCGGTAAAACCAGCCTCTATTTTGCTTTCGACTGATGTTTTGATAATATACCTCTTGCAAAAATACCTACGACGGGCGGGACGCCCATCCCACAACTTTTTTTCTTGTGGGATGGGCGTCCCGCCCGTCGTAAAATTTCATTAAAAGGACTTTTGCAATTCAGGTCTAATTTAGGACTTAATATTATCCTCCGTCAATTACCTCCAATAAAAACAGCTCGAGCGCGATCGCTTCAGTCAAGCGTCATGGATGAGGGCTGAAGCCCTCACTACAAACCAATATTGTATTCGGAGATGATATTACGCACGGGTGGTTAAAAAACCCGGTTTCTTGAGCAGGAGTGCTTCTGTTTTGAGAGTTGAAAATTTACCTCAATGCCGATCGCATTAAAATTAATCAAGCCCTCACATTCTCCCTCAACCAATTAAACTTTGCTTGAGCTAGCGCCAAATTTTCCAGGACGTTCGGATTAATATCCTCCCGATCTAATTCTTGCTGCTCCAATTCTATATTGCGACCGTATTCTATATGTCGGATCGTACCGCGCATCCGGTCTGCCAGACACAGCGAAATTCCATAATAAAATCTGGAAGCAAAACCCATATCGTGTTGAAGTTTGACGACTAGCTGCCTTCGGGGAATTACCAACAAGTGAGTTTCTTCGATCGCCATCACCGTGGCCAAAGGAGGGCGTGCGTCAATGAAAGAAACTTCTCCCACAAGTTCTCCGCTACCTATTTTAGCGAGTTCTTTGCTCTGCTCAGCCTCGATCCAAACGCTCATACTCCCCTTCAAAACAATGTAGAGGGCATCGTGCTGTCTCCCTTCATGAATCAAAATCTCGCCCGGTTCGAGAATTTCTTTTTTCCCTTTTTGAACGATCCAGTCGATATCGTCATTATTTAACTGGCTCAAAATAAAAAGCGCTTTTTTTCTACTGCTGTCGGCCATAACTTTAGCTCCCGATCGCTTATTTATATTAAATTTAGAGGGCGCGCGGTCGCAACTTCTTCCTAAGCAGTCACTCCTCGCTGAATACAGTTTTTTTATCCTGCCTAACTGCTTGGCAAAATCCTATTAGGGCAGACATTCCCAATATTCACAGATGAACCAGGCTGAATCATAATCTCTCAATACTAGCATTCGTTGAACAATCTTTTTTAAATCGATCGGCATTCCAAAAAATCCTGCTTCATCTCCGTCTTAAAACCAACCCGGTTCTCCCCCACAGCATGGGTGTGGCAGGGGGCGCGGGAGACAGTGCTCCGCGCCCCATCTGCTGTATCGCTAAATCGATCGCAAATCAGGATAGCCAGCCAACATATCATCAGCAGTCAGAGTGTCGCCGTTAGCTTGAGGAGTCCACAGCACCTCAACCGCCAGCAACTGCTCGCTCGATACTCCCCCAATTTGGCGCAAAGCTTGGCGCAAATCTTCAGAGTTTTTCACTGCTGGCAATTGCAACTTGCCCTGAGTACCGACAATCACCGTTACCACAATAAATTCACCGGGCTCTGAATTCAAATCAGAACCAACTAGGGCGCCGTTTTCCTGCACAACTGGCAGGTTATTGCTGCTCCCTGCTTGCCGGAGCTGGTTGTTATAATTCGAGAGCGTTTCTTCAGTAAACTTACTGCGTTCTGCCAAAGAAAACTGGTTAAATTTAGCTTCGGCTGCTTCCAAGCGAGTTTGCACAGAGTCAGCGCCCGCGTAAACCCAATATTCAGGATGCCGCAGCATCGCCAGAGTAGATTCTTGCAGCACTTGAGCGCGGCCGATCGCTGTATCGGTATTCGCTTTGCGCGCTAGCGCGTCGAGTTCGGCTTGCAAACCGCGGGCTTCTGCTAGCAAACCAACTTGCAAGCGTGCCACAGATACCGTGGTAGTAGGCGCGCTGTTGCCGAGTTCGTCAGTTGAATCCCCAGCGCGGCGGAAGCTTTGCACGAGGAAATTGGCGATCGAAATAAAAATCAAAATCGAAAACAGGCCGCCAAATCCGCCCCCAAAGCCAAAAAACGGCAGCAAGAATGGGAAACCGAAACCGCCACCAAAACCGCCGCGATAGCCACCACCGTACCCACCAGACGGCGCGTAAGTGCTAGTCGGAGACGAGTAACTGCGCGCCGGAGCTCTAAAAGATCCGCCCCCCATCCGTCCTCCGCTGCGAGCAGCCAGAGCTCCGTCAGCGTTACCGAGGGCTAGCGTCAGTACCAGACCGATCGCAAATAGTGATTTCAAAAGCGGTTTGATCTTTGAAATTAGTTGCTTGTACATAAGACCGTTACTATTCGATACACTTTTAATTTACAGTCTATCCTCGCTTATGGGCAGCCCGGTTGCAGGTGTGCAGCGTGCGAGATATCCGTACCAACCGATCCCAGCACCCCGAGAGAAGCAGAAAGGCTAGAGTCCAAAGCTACCGCCTGCCACCTCAGATGACCCATAATTAATTGTCAAAACAATCCTATCTACTGTCCAAAATTCCCTTATTCTCATCCGGCACAAATTCCGTCACCACTTGGCCGCCGGCACCGTCACCTTTGACAATCACAGTTTGATTTTTTAACTCTCCCGCCGCCCTCGGCCCAGTCAAATTAAACACCGGATTTAATTGCTTGTAAACCACATTTCCTTCGGCGTCGAAGGTCTGGTTACTTAAATACCACGTTACGCGATCGGTATTTAATTGAGATTCACGTTTTTCCCCGATTCCTACCACATTTCCCGTCAAATAAAAAATCTTTTTATCTAAATCTCCCCGCCCAGTATCCCCGGTCATCGTCACCTTTTCCACGCGGTGAAAAATCTTCACATGCCCGGGCGATATCACATATTGAGCCGGAAAATTCCAACTCATCAAACTGCTTTCTATTTGCAGCGGCGGGTCTGATGGCATCAATTGAGCGTTTTGGGTTAGCGTGGCAATTTTGGTTTTTAAGTCTACATCTACCTTGTCGGCAAAACCGCTGTCTGTTACTTTTTTATCTTTATATCTGTCAAGTTGAGTCGGTTGGTCGCTGTGTACCTTTTGTTGCTCCACAAACCAAACTAAATGTTCGGTTCGCAATTGCAAAATTGGATCTTTAACATTCGCCACCACAGATCCGAATAACTCCATCCTCTTAGCCCTGCTGAAAACCCGCGCTTCCTTCGCTGAAGCAGTCACCTGTTTGTTCTGTCCAGTCAAGTTATTGCGGACAACTAAAACATCTTCCTTCGGGCGCCACTCTAACTCATTTCCTCGCAATACCACGCCATTTTTGAGATCGGTAGCGACTATGTTACCTTTGAGAAAAACCTGATTTCCTTCCTGAAATACCTGCCCGGTTTCTCCCTGAATATCATAAATTTCTTTGCCGTCCTGAAACAATTTGCCCACAGGTTTCTGAACGTTAACTATTTTTTGGTCTTTGCTGTAAACCGCATTTTTCGATTTTACTTTCCAGAACGTCTCACCCTTTTCGTTTGCTTGTTCTAGGGTTACTTTGTTCAAAGTTAAAGTGCTATTTGACTGCTGAGCTGTTTTGATATCCTCAGCTAATTTGTTCTTTTGAGTCTCTTGGGGAGCCGCACAAGCATTAATCCCCAAAATCATTGCTGCTAACAATAGCGACATTGATTTTGGGGATTGGAAATTGGTAATTTGGGATTTGAGATTAATCATTGGTAATCGATAATTGGGCATTGGGCAAACAGGGCATTGGCCAAACAGGGCATTGATAATTGGTAATTGGCCAAACAGGGCATTGATAATTGGTAATTGGCTAATTAAAAACACTAATCAAAAATCTGTCATACTTGAGCTAAATTTTTAACTTCTAATTTTCAATTATTCAACCCATCAGCTATTACCCCATTCCCTATTACCCATTCCCCATTCCCCATTCCCCATTCCCCATTCCCCATTCCCCATTCCCCATTCCCCATTCCCCATTCCCCATTCCCCATTCCCCATTCCCCATTCCCCATTCCCCATTCCCCATTCCCTATCTGTCGTCGTGTTCGTCCATCAAGCTCAAACCCGACAACGGGCGGTAGGCATAATTAGGACGCGAAGTTTTTTGGATGTCGTCCTTAATCATTTCCAAATCGATATAGCGATCGGCTACATTAATCAAACTGTCACTGGTCATCGATCGCAAACTCACCACCTCAACCCGCACGCCGCGATAGCTCACAGCATCCACAGCATAGGCCAAATCGCCGTCGCCGCTCACCAAAACAGCCGTGTCGTAGGAACCGACCAACGCCATCATGTCCACAGCGATTTCTACATCCAAATTCGCCTTCTTAGAACCGTCGGGTAACTGCACCAAATCCTTAGAAATCACGCGATAGCCGTTGCGGCGCATCCACAGCAAAAACCCCTGCTGTTTTTCGTTAGTGCGATCGACACCCGTGTAGAAAAAAGAGCGCAACAGCCGCGATCCCGCAGTTAAACGACACAATAGCTTAGTGTAATCAATCTCAATTCCCAATTGCAAAGCCGCGTAAAAAAGATTAGATCCGTCAATAAAAATTGCCACTCGACCGCGATTTTCCAGAACCTGTTCCGGCGTAAAAAGGTCGTTGCTTTCTATTCTATTCAACATGATTGTTATGCCTCAAATTTTATGAAAGATTGGTAAGGAAATTAAGTGCTAATTCATAATCTGTCATAGCACCCCGATCGCAGGCTGCCGACTATGACGCTACTGTTTCCAGCAGTTCCAGCCGCTTAAACACTGGTTGGGGTTCCCCCAGAGTTTGGTTTGCAGGCAAAGCGCCCCAGGCAGCATGAACTGCAAAAGTCGCTAAACTGTTAACTGCAACCCGATCGTTAAAGTCAATTGAAAAACCTAGCTGCTGATAGATAGCACTGCTGATATTGGGAATAATCGGCGATAAAAGGTAAGATGCTAGTCTAACAGATTCCAGAACAGAATATAGCACTTGTTGAACACTTTCGAGCTGTCCTTGCTTGTACAAACTCCAAGGTGCTTGTACGTCAATAAACTTGTTACCGGCTCGAACTAATGCAAGCACAGCTTCGCAAGCCTTGCTAAAAGCTAACTCTTCGTAGAAACCCGCTACTCGATCGCCCAAATCCAGGCTCATACCCTTGAGAAGGTTGTCGCCGGAAATACTTTCCCCAGACACATTTGGCACGCAGCCACCGCAATATTTGCGAGCCATGTTTAAGGTGCGGTTAAGCAAATTTCCCAAATCATTTGCTAGCTCAGCATTCAATATATTGATAAACCGAGTTTCGTTAAAATCGCCGTCCTCTCCAAATTCAATTTCTTTGAGGAAATAGTAACGAACTGCATCAGCGCCGTATTTATTCACCAATTCGACTGGGTTTAAAGTATTTCCCTCCGTTTTTCCCATTTTTTTGCCGTCTTTGGTCAAAAAACCGTGAGCGAAGACGCGGCCAGGTACGGACATACCCGCGGACATCAGCATTGCCGGCCAATAAACTGCGTGGAAGCGGAGAATATCTTTGCCGATCAAGTGCAGGTCAATCGGCCACCATTTAGATAAAGCATTCTCTAACAATGGGTCGCTGTCCGGATCGAGCAGAGCCGTGATGTATCCCAGCAAAGCGTCAAACCAGACGTAAATGGTGTGGCCCGGATCAACTGGTATTGGCAGGCCCCATTCCAGATTCACCCGAGAAATCGAAAAGTCTTGGAGTCCGGAGTTGACGAAGCTGAGCACTTCGTTACGCCGACTTTCCGGCGCGATAAAGTCGGGACGTTCTGCGTACAATGCCAGCAGTTGGTCTTGATAGCGCGACAGGCGGAAAAAGTAATTTTCTTCGTCGCGCCACTCCACTTCCTTGCTGGTGTGGACGGAACAGCGATTTCCGGGGAGCAAATCGCGTTCATCTTTGAATTCTTCGCAGGAGACGCAGTACCAGCCTTGTTGCTGGTTCAAGTAGATATCGCCGGAGTTCCAGACGCGCTGGAAAAATTCTTTGACAATGTACTCGTGGCGTCGCGAAGTTGTGCGGATAAAGCGATCGTAATGGATAGAGAGTTGCTCCCACAGCGCCTCAAACCCGGGAACTACTAAATCGCAGTGAGCTTGGGGCGATCGTCCCAAACTGCTTGCCGTGCGCTGAATTTTCTGCCCGTGTTCGTCGGTTCCGGTAACCAACAACACTGATTTGCCCCGCAGCCGCTCAAATCTGGCTAGGGCATCGGCTGCCATAGTCGTGTAAGCGCTGCCAACGTGAGGCAAATCATTGACATAATACAGAGGCGTTGTTATGGCAAAGGTATTCTTAGTTATATCGGTCGATTTCATTGAATGGTAAAAGAAAATTCCCTAAATTTAATTTCGATCTTAACTCAGCGCTTCAATCTTTTCTGGAGTGGCATTCAAGCCAAAATTGCTGCAACTTGTGGGCAATTGTTTAACCCGGGCTATTCCCAAAAGAAATATAGCTTTCCTCTCAAGACTAATCTTTTTTAGATCTTTTTGACGAACTCTCTAAAATGTCTTAAGATTTTGATATTTTGCTGCCTTGGGGGCCCATAGAAGTGCAGATCCCGGGTCTTCAATTCCTTTCTCGCAGGCACTATCCTGGAGTGCGCGGTATCGCCAACTGGATAGTGCCGACAAAACTCCTTGCTTAGCTTGCTGAAAGCAACCGAGCGACTGGCGCTCCGCCAGCGCTTCCTGTAAATGGGCGATCGGGGTTCACTGGCTGTGTCAAACCCGATCGCCCGCAACTCCTGCCAGTTTCCGAGTTACTCGTAGAAGCAGCAACCGGGTTGTTTGCGAAAATCTCTATTGAACGATGATCTGGTTTTTGAAGAGGGCGAAGCATGACCGCATATAAGTTATTAGTTATAATCTTATATTCACTGCGGTCATGCTTCGCCCCTACAAACATATTTGCCTTGCACAGGTCGCTGCACCCAAGCAAATGTTTATTGACAAAAAAATGGTTTTTTTAATGTTGCCACTACATCCGGCAAACACAATTAAACCCCAAGCCAGTTAGGCTTGGGGCTATCTAAATTATGGTAAATATAACAATATGTTATCCTTCGGGAAAATTCACTCGATTTCCGCCAATAGCTTCGGACAAATAATCCGCCGCAGCTTCCACCACCGCGATCGCATTTTCGTAAACCATCCGCGTCGGTCCCAAAACCCCAACACTACCCACTGGCATTGATCCCCGGCGGTAAGTCGAAGAAATCAGAGTACAGCCGCGAATTGGTTCTAACGAATTTTCTGAACCAATACGCACCGTTACCCGTTTCCCAGGCGAGTCCAAATCAGGCGATTCAAAAATCAAAGGCCAAAGCAGTTCCTGTTCTTGTTCGAGCAGTTGCACCAGGGTTTGAACTTGCTGCAACTGCGAAAACTCTGGCAAGCGCAGCGCTTCTGCCAAACCGCCGATCAGAATCCGCGTGTAGGTTGGATTGCTTTGACGGCTGCTCAATGCAGCCAGCATGGTTTCCATCCACTCCGCGTACAGTTCAAAGTCCCGGTCTAACTCGCTCCAGTCTACAGCGGAGAGTTCCGAGAGCGATCGCCCGCGTAACTTGCTGTTCAAAAAATTTGACAAAATCTGCAATTCGCGATCGACAATTTCAACATCAGGCCAATTACCTTCTGCGCCCTTCGGCAACTGTACTAACACCGAATGAGTTTCGTAGGCATCCGTCACCACGATCAGCATCACCTTACCCGCCTCTAGCTGCACCAGTTGCAAGTGTCGCAAGCAAGCCATATTGGTTTGCGGTATGGTAATCATGGCAATATAACCGCTGATCGTTGCCAGAATTTTAGCAGCGCCGCGGAGTGCCCCATCCATGCGACCATCCGACCAATTGAGTTGATCCAGTACCTGTTCCACCTTACGGGCCAGCGTATCAGACGGCTGAATCAACTGGTCTACATAAATTCTGTAGCCGGAGTCAGAGGGGACTCGTCCGGCAGAAGTGTGGGGCTGATATAGCAGTCCAGCTTTTTCAAGAGTCCCCATCGCATTGCGAATGGTAGCTGGGCTGACGCTGAGGTTGTATTCGTCAACCAAAGCTTTTGAGCCAACGGGTTCCGCTGTTGCTATGTAGTGGCGAACCGTTGCCCAAAGGATGTGTTGTTGCCGATCGGTGAGGTTAACGCGCACAAATAATATTTAAGCAGAGTAAGATTTTAGAGTTGAAAGCCATTGAAAAGCTTTGTCCGAAAAGGGCGATCGGACAGACTTATCTACTTAAACATAACAGATTTTAGGTTAAGGAAGAAGTCAGTTGTTACTGGTTATTGGTTATTGGTTATTGGTTATTGGTTATTGGTTATTGGTTATTGGTAAGTTCTAATGCCCCATGCCCCATGCCCTGGGAAGGCCCATGCCCCATGCCCCATGCCCCATGCCCTTTAAGTGTGTTCTTTCAGAATATTTTGTAGGTAACTAGCCACTGCATCTGGCTGTTCCACCATTGCCAAATGGCCGCAATCGGGAAGCTGAAGCACATTTTCGCCACAACCTTGGAACATCCAGTGAAAGCTAGCCAAATGCAGCACGTATTTTGGTTCCATAATTTTGTCTTTAGTGCCGGCAATAAAATACACGGGCTGCTTGAGTCGGGAAACTATTTGTGGCAACAGGTGAATCTCGGCTTCTGTGGTGGAGTCCAACAAAGCCCCCAAAGCTGCATCTGGATGGGCTGCCACGAAATCTCTCAAGCGCTGCCGTCCCCACGATCGCCCGATCGAGCGATCGACAGAATCGCGGGCAAACACCAAATCTGCTAGTGGCAAATGAGGCAGCCAGCGGGGACGCATTTTTACTAGCTGTGTGCCGACGGCTCGAAATCGCTCGAATTCTTCCTTTAGATAGATGCCGCCGCCTGCATTAATACAGAGAACACCTTTAATACGATCGCACAATTGGCTGGCTCCCCAAAGAGCGATCGTACCGCCGAGAGAGTGTCCCACCAGCCAAGCACTAGAAATATCCAGTTTTTTGAGTAAAATTTCCAAATCGCGAGCGTAGGCTGCGGGAGTGTAGGAACTTAGCGATTCTCCTCGCTCGCGACTATCATCGCCGTCGGATTGAGAATCGCCAAACCCTCGCAAATCGTAAGTCAGGCACTGATAGCTGGGTGCCAAGCGATCGGTCAGAGGTTGCCAGTAGCGGCGGCTTAACAGCCAGCCGTGGACAAATACCAGAACCGGGGAAGTTGGAGTGGGAGCCGTCAAATCGCAAGCGTGCCGAACCCCTAGGATGTCGATGGTTGCCATAATTTTATCCTATCGCGAAATCAAGACAGAGGGATCGGCAGTTACACTCCGGGCGATCGGCTCAGTTTAACTTTCTCTCGATGAATATCAGGTTTTGAGCAAAAACCCAGTTTCTGAACGCAAGAGAAATGGAAGTCGGAAGTAGAAATCACAAAGAAGTAATAAAATCAAGGGTTTCAGGAATTAAGAACGTCCTTAAGCTCGATCTGATAGCTCCGAAACGTTGTTGTGATAAACCGGCTTTCACCAGCGTCAGGCGCTATTCCTAAAACCGCTCGCCCAACAATCTTTGTCGCACCCCCTCAGCGATTTTCTGCCCCAGATACTCAGGAATCAAACTTTCATTGGGGCCCAACAAGTAGAGAATCAAGCGAGTTCGCCCCCGCCAAACCAATAAATTTGCATTCACCACCAACAAATCCTCTTGCCAGATGGCATACATAACCTTGTAAAAAAGTCCAGGCTGGTTGTCTGCTTCAATCAGCAAAGCCGGCAAGTGGAAAACCGGATCGACGTAAAATTCAGTAGCCACATCCTCCAAACCCGCGTCTAAATTAAATTCCACAGCCAACATCTCTTCCACCTCAAAATGCCCCGCCAAGGCCTCTCGAACCGCCCTACAGACGTTTTCGGCTGTTTTATCTGCCAGTACCTTGCCACCGCGAGATACCACCAATTTGATAAATACCAGCATCGGCGGGTAAATTTGACCGTAGAGACTGAGACTGTGAATCGTCAGCCCGTAGGCAGCCAGCACACCGAAAATGTCGCTCAGTAGGAAAGACTGGTTCCGGTAAGCAAAATGCAGGGCACTTTTGTTACCTTCGGCTCTTATTTCGATGACGGCTTGCCGAGTTTTGTAAAGTTGGTAAGCTAATTTGAGGTTTTGCAGTTGGATTTCGCTGCTGACAAATTGCTCGTAAAACTGTGGAAACGCTCGGTTAAAGCGCTTGAGAAGTTCTAGTGTAGATGGTTTTAAACCCGAAGCCATAATTGAGGGGAAGGTGCGGGAGATATACTAGGTATTGACTGATACATTTACGCGACACTTGCCCGGCTATTACCGGACAAAGTAACGAGAGCACTATCACCCTCATAGGAGATAGAGGCGGTATCCCGCAAAGCTTTCAGTAATATACCAAAAGCGCCATTGTAATCTCGTGGGATTGAACAGCCACATTCAGGACAAGTAAACACTTTAGAACCACCTAGCTTTTGATGTACGTGACCGCAATGGGTACAAGTTTTAGACGTGTATTCTTCAGTGACATCAATCACATTGACATTTCTAACATTTGCCTGATGTTTGATGGTTTGTTTGAATCTGTAATGCGCCCATGTCAACATGGCTCTAGCAGTTTTTGAACGAATCTTTCTTCGTGCTTTGGCGACCATTTGGGAAGACTCAAAAGTCGGAAGAAATATGACTCTATAGTTGCTAGTTAAATAGCAAGCGGTTTGTTTCTGGCATTCGTCTACTAAATTACGAATGCGTATTCTCATACGGTGAGCCGCTTGTCTCATTCGTTTTCGGCGCTGTTTCGTAGCTTGAGACATTCGGCTCATTAGGTTATCTAGGTGTTGACAGAGACGAGCTATTCGCCCCATGTCACCACCTCCAAACTCAAGGAATTTATTGCCATCAAACCCGGTCATAAATGTTCTTACGCCGGGATCTAATGCAATAATTCCTGTTGCGTCCGTAGGCTCTGCGGTAACTGACAGAGGAAACACTGCAAACCAACGACCCTTGCAGTATACCAACTGAGTACCTCGATCGCACTCAGGAATTATCTCAGAAGTATGATAGGTTAATCCTTTGGTTAAGGAAGGATACCAAGTGCCTTTTTTGAAGTTTGAATCGTTAAACTTTATGGTTTGAGAGTAATCTCTGATGCTACGGAACTTGGCGTCTGAACTTGCCTTAAATGCTCGGTGAGCATCAAAAATAGCATTCTGTCTGATATGACAAGGCGTTTCTTTTACCCATTCTGGTAAATCGCCTCGCATAACTTCGTTACGCAACTGCAACTTACTTAAGGGCTTTTTGCGCTGCATTGCTATTGCTTGGTTGAAACAATAACGACAGGCTGCTAGCCATTTACGCCAGACTTTATTTAATTCCTGACTGGGATAAATCCTGAGCTTGTGAGATTTGAGTTTTATACTGTCGCCGTCCGTACAATCTACTACTCGATCGGTGGAGGACTGCAAGCACGTCTTCAAGCATTTTTTGTTCTGGACTAAGGTTTGTTTTACCCGGTACCAGGAGTTTACACCAGTTTTGCTCGCTGTTCCATTGGCATTGGTCAAAGCCTCTTCTTGCCAATCGGTTTTTGTGGGCAACGACAACCATTCGGACATCTCATGAGAAAATTCGTTCCAATAGGGGAAGAAGCTTTTGGATTTTTCACTGGCTTTGTTCCCAACATCGGAGATTTCTTTCGTTGACTCCAAGGATGAATGATGGTGAGAGTGGGACGTACTTGACAATAGTTTTTTCCTCAACTCTTGTTTGATTGTATCAGATTGTCCCGTAATGTCCGGCAAATTTGTTATTTAGTTAGTCCTCCCATGCCTTATGGCAATGGGATTTTCGATTTGACGATTCGACTTAAATTTCGCCCGTCTCCTCACTAAAAACAAAAATCAAATCTGTCTGGGAATATCTAACTAGAATGTCACGGTTGTGCCATTCCATTAGCATTTTCCACCAAGTATATGAGTTCCGACGCGATCGGCGGTACTCAAAAGAAGCAATTCCTAAAATGCCTCTGTCCTGGTTGGGCAACAAATTTTACCTTAACACTGGGTTGTCCTGGCACAGGCTAGGAGAACAGTTCTACCAAACTTGACGAGAAGCAAAAAAGCACAGAGTCAATGTTGGACGACAAATCCCTGTTTTCGGCGTAAGATGAGTGTACCGTAAACTGTTCCTCAAGAGGCTACCCGCAGTTCATCCCACGCCGATCGGAGTGGGTTTATCTATCGGGCTCTCTTTCACGTCGTCCAACTTCTACTACCTTAACCGCGCCTGCATGGGTTTTTGGAAAAACTTATTTAGTAGTTCTGAGTCTGCCTCTGTACCCCAAACAGCGGAATTTGAGGAAGATGTGGCTCTTGGGTTAGGCGATCCGCTTTCCCCAATGTTTCGCAAACCCGCCAGCGGCAACGCTCGCATCTTTTTTAGTTGCGATCGGGACATTGACCTCTACGAACTCGAAGAACTTTGTAATGCAGTGGGTTGGTCCCGCCGTCCCCTGCGTAAAGTCAAAAAAGCTATTGTGCACAGCTTCCTAGTCGTCTCTATGTGGGAGATACGGGGCAGCCAGCGACGGCTGGTCGGTTTCGCCAGAGCGACTTCAGACCATGCTTTTAATGCCACGCTTTGGGATGTGGTAGTTCATCCTGATTACCAGGGTAAAGGCATGGGCAAGGCACTGATGAAATACATCATTAAAAAACTCCGCAGTGAAGACATCAGCAACATTACCTTATTTGCTGACCCTCAGGTGGTGGATTTTTACCGAAATTTGGGCTTTATGTCCGATCCAGAGGGCATTAAAGGTATGTTTTGGTATCCAGATTAGCTCGTCCGGTGGAGGTCAGCATTGATTTGTTGAATAAATCCAATATTCAAGCTGTCAAACACCTCACAAGCCTGTGGGCTGCGGTCAGTTACGCTTTTATGTATCCCCGCAGCTTGTCAAGCCCCACAACCTTAAAAAAACTTCGACGTAGCTGCATCGAAAGCTAAAATTAAAAAAAAGCTTGACAAGCAGGTGGTTTTCTGCGTTAATGGTTAAGAGATAGCCAATACACCGGGATGTAGCGCAGCTTGGTAGCGCGCCTGCTTTGGGAGCAGGATGTCGCAGGTTCAAATCCTGTCATCCCGATCGCACAATTTTAAATAATAGATTCAAGCACAAACTGCGGCTGAGGTTTACATTTGTTGAAAATGCCAACCGATTGAGGTAGTTTTTGCCGATCGTGTCAAGGAGCCAGTCTTTGCGTTAATGTGTTTCAGGATCGCTCGGGAGTGGAAAAACATGAAATCATTAGTTCGTTTAGGCGCAATATTGGGGATTGTGGGCTGCACTCTGCTCGGCCCCTCGCCCATTGCCAAGATGTCTGCACTCGCATTGCCAGTGCCACAAATTGTAGAAAAGTTACGCCCGGTGCCGGTATTTACGATTACAGACGGTCAGGGTGCGTTCTTCATTGCTTCTGTTCCCAAGCAAGGTCAGGGTCAAACTGGTAATGCTTCGGTAGCCAGAATTTTCATCAGCCAGAAAGATGCTCAAGCTTTTGTCGATCAACTGAAAACGGGAAATCCTCAGTTGGCGGCGTCGGCGCGTGTGACACCCGTGTCACTGGGGGAAATTTATCGGTTGGCTCAAGAAAATAAAGGCAAGCCGGATCAGGTGCTGTTTGCTTTTATTCCGGCAGCGCAGCAGGTACAGTCGGCGAAAACTGTACTTCAGCAGACTGGCCAACAAGTTAGCGAGTTAAACGGTGTACCTCTGTTTGTGGCGAGAGGTGGCCCGGAAAATGGTTATTTGACGATTCAACGGGGCGATAAAGAAGAGCTTCCTCTGTTTTTTAATAAGGAGGACTTGCAGGAAATGGTCGAGCGTTTTAAGCAACAGCAGCCGAACGTGACTGCCACAATTAAGATTGAGGTAGTGAACTTGGAGAGGATTTTGGAAGCTTTGGGTACTGAAAATGACCCGTCTTTGAGCCAAATGATTTTGATTCCGTCGCGGGAATCATTAGAATATCTGCGATCGCGCCAACCGGCTGGTGCTGGCCAAAATCCACAGGCTGCTCCATCTCCAGCTCGATCGGCTCCATCTCCAGCTCCAGCTCGACCGGCTCGCTAATAGTCATTAGTCATTAGTCATTGGTCATTGGTCATTAGTCATTGGTCATTGGTCATTAGTCATTGGTCATTGGTCATTGGTCATTAGTCATTGGTCATTAGTCATTAGTTACAGACAAGATATACTCAAAAATTGGTTTCATGTGCTACATAATTAGGTTTTGCGTTCGGGACTAAGTTGGTAGGTTGGATTGTTGCATTTCTCGACTCAACCTACTATTTATCAATTACCAATTACCAATTACCAATTACCAATTACCAATTACCAATTACCAATTACCAATTACCAATTACCAATTACCAATTCCCAATTACCAATTCCCAATTCCCAATTCCCAATTCCCAATTCCCAATTCCCAATTCCCAATTCCCAATTCCCAATTCCCAATTCCCAATTACCAATTCCCCATTCCCCATTCCCCATTCCCCATTCCCCATTCCCAAAAAGTCTTATGTTTGTTTCCGGTTTAGAGCTTTGGCAGTGGGTGAATCAAGCTAAGATTGATGCGATCGCCTCTGAGATTCCCCAAGTAGAACTCGACTGGCTGCTGCAAGAGCTGGCAGGTTTGGATAAGTTGGCTCTGCGTTTGGAGTCGTTTAAAGATTTGCCAAAAATTCAATTAAAGTTGTCTGTATCAGAACTCGATCGACTTTGGCAGCGACGGTTGCAGGAACGGGTGCCGGTGCAGTATTTAACGGGAGTTGCACATTGGCGGGATTTTTCGCTGAAAGTAACGCCGGCGGTGCTAATTCCTCGTCCTGAAACGGAATTGCTGATCGATTTGGCTGTGGATGCTATGAAAAGCCATTCAGTGAATCCAACATCGGATTGGGTGGATTTGGGAACGGGTAGCGGGGCGATCGCGATCGGCTTGGCTTGTGCGTTGAAAAATACTACGATTCATGCAGTAGATTGCAGTTCGGAAGCTTTGGCAGTTGCTCGACTGAATGCTGAAAATTTAGGCTTTGGATCGCGAATTAATTTTTATCAAGGTTTGTGGTGGCAACCGCTAGAATTTCTCAAGGGTAAAGTTAGTGGCATGGTGTCTAACCCGCCTTACATTCCCAGCAGCACGGTGCTGACTCTGCAACCGGAAGTTTTGAAGCACGAACCTCACCTGGCTTTAGATGGCGGTTTAGACGGGTTAGATTGCATCCGGCATTTGGTAGAAACGGCTCCCGATTATTTAGAATCTGGGGGAGTTTGGTTGGTTGAGATGATGGCGGGACAAGAAACGGCGGTGGCTGATATGCTACAAAGTCACGGGAGTTATTGCGATGTTCAGATATTTGCGGATTTGGCAGGAATCGATCGCTTTGCTTTAGCCTATCGTCTTTAGATTCCAAAAATATGCTGCAATTCTAAAATAGACTTGCATGGGATTTATTCGCTCTCCGATCTTGAAATTATCTGCGTCGATCTGTGTTGATCTGCTTGACATCTGTGGTTAACTTATCAATCAAAGATTTATGCAAAATCTAAAATCTAAAACCTAAAATCTACAATCTAAAATCGGATGACTCAAGTTTCGATCGCCTCCTTGATTCAAGGGGCAATTTCAGGAGATTATATTGTCAGCTTTCCTACCGATACTGTACCCGCTTTGGCGACGCGGCCCGATCGCGCGGAGTTGATTTTTGCAGCTAAAGGGCGCCGTCAAGACAAACCGCTGATTTTGATGGCTGCATCGGCTGAGGCTTTGTGGCCTTACGTGCAGGGGAGTCCAGGAGAGTTGAATTTGTGGCAACAAGTGGCTGAATCCTATTGGCCTGGGGCGTTAACTTTGGTGCTGCCGGCTTCGCCGCTGGTGCCGACTGCCATGAATGCGATCGATCGCACTACGATCGGAGTACGAGTGCCTAACTTTCCCCTTGCACTCCAGATTTTAGGGCAGACAGGCCCTTTGGCAACTACCAGTGCTAATTTATCAGGCCAAGCGCCTCTAGAGTCGGTGGCAGAAATTGAGGCACAGTTTCCCGAAGTTTTGACATTAGTTGCTACTGAATTAGCAACAGCGCCAACCGCACCGACGGCTTCGAGTTTGCCTTCGACTGTGGCTAAATGGACTGGTGGCGGTTGGGAAATATTGCGACAAGGCGCGATCGAGCTAGAATGCTAAAAGCTAAACTCCTAGGCAAAGTAATATGGCGCCGATCGGCTGGAGCGACTTGATATATTTAGGTATGGGACTCGGACTGGGTTTCGGAAGCAGTTTGATTTGGCGCAGGCAGCAAAAAAGCTCGCAACAGCCAGAACCTGCTCCCTATGTGCCTCCAACTCCTCAAGAAAATGATTTAGAGAAGTTTGATGCCCTTTCCGATCAACTGAAGCAAACTCAATTGGCTTATCAGATGGCATCGGAGATGAGTCTATTTAAGGCGGGCTTTTTGGCTCGAACTTCTCACGAGTTGCGATCGCCCCTGAGCACTATGATTGGTACGCTCCAATTAATTCTGTCGGATTTGTGCGACGATCCTGCTGAGGAGCGAGAGTTTGTCGAACAAGCTCACGTTGCAGCACTCAAGCTGGTGAAATTGATAGATGAAATTATCTCTGTTGCTAAAACTGAACACGGCACTGACACGATGGATATTGAGCCGATTCAGTTAGCTAAGGTTTTTGATGAAATTGATGATTTAACTTACTTACAAGCTGCTAATCGCAGCATTCGTCTGGAGATATTGCCACCCGATCCGGGCATTTATGTATTGGCAGATTTGCCGAGGTTTAGGCAAGTTTTAGTCAATTTGATAGATACTGCTATTGCTCAGATGGAGGAGGGAAGTATTTCTGTTTCTGCACATTCTTCGCCGGAATCTGGATGCGTTCATATTTGGGTGGACGATCAGCGCTCGGTTAGTGCTTGGAGCGAATCTTGGGATTTGCTGAAGCATGATTTGGAGTCGGATGCTACTAAGAGCAGCGATAATTCTCACGTCTCTTCTGGCATGAGGTTGTTGATGAATCAGACACTTTTAACTTTGATGAAGGGAAAGTTGGAAGTTTTGGCTGTGCCTTCTGAGTCGGAAGAGTCCAATTTTAACCGCACTCAATGTTCTATTCCTTTGGCAACTTTGTGATCGAGGAAGTTCGGCAACTGACTTTGTAACTGATTAATATCCATTCCGGCTTTGCCGAAATAATATAGAGGACACGGCAGTGCCGTGTCCCTACCGCGATCGATGGTAGGGAAACGACACTGCCGTGTCCTCCGTTTATATCATTCCGATCCTAACGGATTTGAGATAACTATCGCTCAATTAATTGTAGGAAAACGACTGTCTTGTGGCTGATTGTGGATAATAATTAATAAGTAGTAAGGTGCGCTGCGGCGCACCTACATTTTATAGATTTGGGTGGGACTTTTGTGCTGGTTTAGCAAATAGCAGTTAGCAATTCGCCTTTGCTAATTTCTAATTCGATATTCTCTTCTAAAAGCTGATTTTCAAGTACCATTGTAGTGCTGGCGTTATGCTGAAAACCGATGCGCTCGTAGAAGCTTTGTTTGTAAGTTGTCATCAGGTAAACTCGCTCTACTCGGCACATCCGAGGGTGACTCAAGACAGTTTGCACTAATTTGCGGCCGAGTCCTGCACCTTGGTAATCTGGATGAATGGCGACATCCCAGATGGTGGCTCGATAGATGCCGTCTGAGGTGGCTCTGGCAAAGCCGATCGCCTGCGGGCCATCCCAAACTGTCACAACTGGTTCGCTGTTGGCGATCGCAATTTCCCAATCTTCTATCTTGCGCGCCCTCGCCCAAAAGGCGGCGGCTTTAAATAGTTCTTGGATTTGTACTATGTCAACGCGATCGCGACTTGTGCAAAATTGAATCTGACTGGAATCCCTAGTCGTTGATGTCATGCTCAATGTGCCTGTAAGTTTTATCTAAACTGTGTTACTTTTACTGTCTTGCAGGAGTGAAAGTTAATTTTGCTTGGGAACGATCGATGATTGAATTCCCGATTTACAAAACTATTTTTATTTATACACAAAACGCAACTAATTTCCGTAATTATTAATACTTTTTTGTATAAAGATTAGACGGCGGTTGAAACCGCTTCTAGACAAGTGAAGTCCGCCTCCGCGGACTAAAGAAGATCGCGTAATTTGTACCTCCTTGTCTTCAACCCGCGGAGGTGGGTTTTGTGTGTATAGACGCGGTTTCAACCGCCCAGTATTCCTAAAGAAGATCGCGTAATTTTTACCTCCTTGTCTTCAACCCGCGGAGGCGGGTTTTGTTTGTATAGACGCGGTTTCAACCGCCCGGTATTCCGAGTTCAAAGGTATTCGGGCATCACGAATGTCTCAGTTTTGCAGCCAGCGGGCGGCATCTTTAGCGTGATAAGTCAAAATCAAATCGGTACCAGCACGCTTGAATCCTGTCAAGGTTTCCATCACCACTCTTTCTTCATCAATCCAACCGTTGAGGGCGGCGGCTTTCACCATCGCGTATTCTCCAGAAACGTTGTAAGCAGCAACTGGCAAATTAGTGGCTTCCTTGACGCGCCAGATAATGTCCATGTACGCTAAAGCTGGTTTAACCATTAGCATATCCGCACCTTCAGCAATGTCCAGAGCAATTTCTTTGAGAGCTTCGCGGCCATTTCCTGGATCCATTTGATAGGTGCGCCGATCGCCAAATTGCGGAGCCGAATCCGCCGCATCCCGGAACGGGCCATAATAAGCTGAGGCATATTTTGCCGCGTAGGACATGATGGGAAGATCTTCAAATCCAGCCGAGTCCAATCCTTCGCGAATTGCTCCCACAAAACCATCCATCATTCCCGAAGGTGCAATAATATCTGCACCAGCTTGAGCTTGAGCAACGGCTGTTTTTTTCAGCAATTCTAGCGTCGGATCGTTCAAAACTCGGCCGCTTAAATCTCCGACTTCCAAATAGCCACAGTGACCGTGACTCGTATATTCGCACAGACAAGTATCGACCATAACAATTAAATCTGGTACGGCTGCTTTAACTGCTGCCGTCGCTTTTTGGACGATGCCACAATCGTGCCAAGCACCTGTCGCGTCTGTATCTTTGTCTGCGGGAATGCCGAATAAAATAATCGCGGGAATACCGAGATCGTAAACTTCTTTTGCTTCTTCTACGATTTTGTCTACCGATAGCTGGTAAACTCCGGGCATCGATCTGACTTCTTTGGCAAAAGCTTCCCCTGGTACGGCAAATAGGGGGTAAATTAAGTCGCTGGTTGTCAAGATATTTTCGCGTACCATCCGGCGGAGTTGGGGATGGTTGCGGAGGCGGCGGGGGCGGTGAGTTGGAAACATAATGTTTTTTTACGGTAGATTAAAGTCCGGATTTCTGGAATTAGCGACATTTGTTTAAAAGTCTAAAGCTTATTGTTGGTCGATCGCTCTCAAGCTACGTAAAGTTCTGTAAAACTCGTGATGTCCGTGGTTCGCAGTTAGGACTTGAGGCCAATGGCATTAAAAATCATCGCATCAAAAGCTGTAAGGTAACAGCTAAATCTATCGTGGCCTGACAAAGCCAAATATCTCTCTGGGCCAGAACTCGGGCGCCATCTTCTGGTATGGGGGCGTACAGGAAATTTAACGCCAAACTCGTCTTAAATTCAACACAAATCCCGGCAATACGTCTTCACCCGATAACTCGGTTGGATTGGCCAATATTAACCAGCCCAATCTCGCACCATTGTCAATATATTCTCGCATCTTTGTTTGGAGGGTGGAGAGACTGTCAGATGCCGATCGCAATTCTACTACAAAGTCGGGACATAGGGGAACGAAGCCTTTTCGTTCTTTTGCAGTTAGTGCTTCCCAGCGAGCTCGACTCACCCAAGAAGCATCGGGAGAACGGGTTGCACCGTTAGGAAGGATGAATCCTCCCGAAGAGTCAAAGCCTTCTCCTAAATCTTCGTGTGTTTCGCACCAGTTGCCGAGTTGCCCGCTGATGCTGAGGTTGCGGCTACTGGATTCGCCTCCTGTGGGTGGATTCACTATTAATTCTCCTTGTGCGGTTCTTTCTAATCTCAAGTCGGGATTTGCGAATACTAAGGCCTCGAATTGGTCGCCGGTGACGGTTAGGGCGATCGAATTCGGCACTTCTAGAGATATGGTTTCTAGTTGAGTAAATGTTTGTACCATAGCAACTTCTCCGTAAATTTAACCCCAAACTCGCCTTAAATTCAACACAAATCCTGGCAATACATCCTCTCCCGACAACTCGGTTGGATTAATTAATATTTCTACTTCTGCTTGTAACCAGCCCAATCTCGCACCATTGTCAATATATTCTCGCATCTTTGTTTGGAGGGTGGAGAGACTGTCAGATGCCGATCGCAATTCTACTACAAAGTCCGGACATAGGGGAACGAAGCCTTTTCGCTGTTTGGGTGTCAAGGCTTCGAGGCGTTCTCGACTCACCCAGGAAGCGTCGGGAGAACGGTTAGCACCGTTAGGAAGGATGAATCCTCCCGAAGAGTCAAAACCCGATCCTAAATCCTCGTTGTCATCGCACCAGCGAGCAAGTTGCCCGGTAATGTTGAAATTCCTTTCGCTGGATTCTCCGCCGGTGGGTGGATTCACTATTAATTCTCCTTCTGTGGTTCTTTCTAATCTTAAGTCGGGATTTGCCAATGCTAGGGCCTCGAATTGCTCGCAACTTACAAGCAGGGCGATCGAATTCGGCACTTCTAGAGATATGGTTTCTGGTTGAGTAAATGTTTGTACCATATTCAATTGCAGCCTTTTTTGGGTAAAAATTGGTAACAAAAAAACTATTGTGTAGGGTGCGTCGCTATGAGCTTTTCAAGCTGATGTGCAAATTATCAATAGCGACGCACCCTACGGTTTCCATAGGTTTGTAGTGAGGACTTCAGTCCGCATCAAAGAGAGGACTGAAGTCCTAACTACGAACCATTTTTTACAACTGACCAAAACCTTTTTTAGGCTTGTTTTTTTTCTTTTTCTTCTGGCCGCCCATTCCCTGCATTCCCTGCATTCCTGGCATTCCCGGCATTCCCGGCAATCCTCCCATTCCTGTAAAGTTACCTTGACTCATTTGCTGCATCATGGTACGCATTTTTTGGAAGTCACTAACGAGTTTTGTTACGTCGTTTTCTGCGTAGCCTGCGCCTTTTCCGATGCGGCGGCGGCGGGATGGAGAACTTGCTAAAAGTTCGGGATGGCGGCGTTCTTCAGTTGTCATGGAATTAATCATGGCTTCCGTGCGTTTTAGCTGCACTTCGCCTTGCCGCATTTGTTCATCGGTGAGTTTGTTCATCCCCGGAATCATTTTCATGATGCCGCCTAGGGAACCCATATTTTTTAGTAGTCTGGTTTGCTTGAGAAAGTCGGTAAAGTCAAACTTTGCCGTGAGCATTTTCTCTTGCATTTTTTCGGCATCGGCGATGTCGAATTCTTCTTGAGCTCTTTCGACTAGCGTCAAGACATCGCCCATACCGAGAATTCTCGATGCCATGCGATCGGGATAAAATGGTTGCAATGCTTCCACTTTTTCGCCGACTCCGACAAATTTAATTGGCGCGCCGGATATTTGTCGCACTGAGAGGGCTGCACCGCCGCGACTGTCGCCGTCTAATTTGGTTAAGATGGCGCCGGTAATGCCGATTTGGTCGTGAAAAGTGCGGGTTAAATTCGCTGCTTCTTGGCCGGTCATGGCATCAACAACTAACAGCGTTTCGTGGGGTTGTACTGTTTGTTTGATGCGAAGCAATTCGGCCATCATGTCTTGGTCGATTTGCAGGCGGCCTGCTGTATCGACGATGATTGTATCGACGCCTAGTTGTTTGCCATGTTCGATGCCTTGGCGGGCAATTTCTACGGGGTCAGTATCGGTGCCTAGTTCAAATACTGGTACGTCGATTTGTTTGCCGAGAGTCAGCAATTGGTCGATCGCGGCTGGTCGATAAATGTCAGTTGCGACTAGCAGTGCGGTACGATTTTGCTTGCGGAGGTGCAGCGCTAGTTTGGCGGTGGCTGTGGTTTTCCCGGTTCCTTGCAAACCGGCCATCAGGATGACTGTGGGCCCGGAGTCGGCGGTGGCGAGGGGTACGTTGGTTTCCCCCATGACGCGGACGAGTTCGTCGTGGACTATTTTGATGAATTGTTGGTCGGGACGGACGCCTGAGACGACTTCTGCGCCTTGTGCTTTGGCCGCTACTTCTGAAATGAAGTTTTTGACGACTTGGAGGTTGACATCGGCTTCCAGGAGGGCGCGGCGGACTTCTTTGAGCGCGTCTTGGATGTTGCTCTCGGAGATTTTATTTTGTCCGCGCAGTTTTTTCCAGGTGGATTCGAGTCGATCGGCAAGTGCTTCAAACATAGGGCATTGTTGGCTAGTCAGTCTTTTTCATTTTAGGGCTAAACGGGGATGTTTGATACAAGTTTTGGGAAAAGTTAGATTTTTTATTTTTTAACCGCTGATGAACGCGGATTAACGCTGAAACTACTTCAAATTCATGTAGTAGGGTACGTTTGGACAAACCCTACTTTCTGGAATATGATTAAAGTATTTTCGTCGCCTAGCCACAATTTTAATGTCTGTTTATGCCCAAAAAGATTCGAGAACTCAAAAGCTTGCTGCTAAAAGCTGGGTTTACTTATCGTTCGGCAAAAGGCAGCCATACAAGATGGGTTCATCCTTTACTACCTACTGAACCAATTACCATTGCTGGCAATGATGGCGATGATGCGAAACTGTATTTAGAGAGAGAAGTTAATCGAAAACTTGGAATATTGAAAGCAATTGAAGAAGAGGAACCTGAATCATGAAATTACCTTATATAATTGTTATTCAATGGTCGGATGAAGATAACTGCTATCTAGTTCACTTACCTGATTTTCCATCTCAGCAGTTCCACACTCATGGAGATACCTACGAAGCCGCTTTGCAGAATGCAGTAGAGGTATTAGAGCTTTTAGTTGAAGAATATCAGGTAGATGGTAAATCTCTCCCAGAACCTAAAACTTTAGTAGAAAATTTGCTGTTTGCTTGAATATAGATTTGAAGAGATCGCCATTCCCCAAAAATAGGCGATCGCTCTTTTATGTAGAAGGGCGATCGTTGTTATTGATTTTTTTATTTTTTAACCGCTGATGAACGCAGATTAACGCTGATGTGTTTGGATGTTTTACAGTTATAACCTCGCTATCAACTGTTTGCTGTCAACTGTCAACTATCAACTGCCTGCCCTGAGCGTAGCCGAATGGTCAACTGTCAACTGTCAACTGTCAACTGTCAACTGTTTAAGTATTCTGCGATCGCCCGTTGGACTGCAAACAGGGTTCGAGATCCTTTTTGGACTTTTTCGATTAACAACCTCCGTCTCAAGGATTCCACGGCTTTTAGGAATTCTGAAGGGGATAATTCCAGCAGGGCTGGCTTTTTTGAGATTTCGACTGCTTTGTTTTGATTTGCCAACCAGGACATTACTTGTTTTTCGGAGTCGGACAAACGCTGAAAATGTTGGTGCAATAAATATTCTAAGTCTCCTAAAACTAGGCTATCATAGGATAAAAATTCAGAAACTTTGCCGTTGAATAAGTCTTGAATTGCAGCGGCTATTGTATTTAACCACAAGGGATTTCCTTGGTAAAGGTCGATCAATTTTGACCAGTTTTCTGATTCTGCTAAGCCTTTTTCTGTGAAGATTTCTCGCGCTGATTCGCCTAAACCATTGAGTTGCAATGTTTGACAATTTTTCTGGTGGCTTTCTAATGCTGCAATTTCTCTGGGTTTTTCCCAACTGAGCAAAATTATGCAACTGTTGTGACATGATTCTGCTATTTGTTTGAAGAATGCGCCGTAGTTTTCATAGCCTGGTTGATAGTTTCCTGCGAGTTGTTGGCTGCTGAAGATTGTTTGTACGTCATCGAGGACGATGAGACAGCGGTGCGATCGCAAATGGTGGATTACCCCCCCCAGCCCCCCCTTGCTAAGGGGGGGAGAAAGAGACGGAGGCTTAATCTCTTCGGGCACGGAGAGGGCGGGCACGGGGGCACCGCCCCTACAGGATTGGATTATGTCGGTTTGAAGTGATGCGAGGGGTGGCGCGTTGTGGAGGCTTCGCCAGATGATGCAGTCGAATTCGTGTTGAATTTGCGGGATTAGTTGGAGTGTCAGGGCGGTTTTGCCAATACCGGATAAGCCGAGGATGGTGATGAGACGGGTGCGACTTAAAATCCAGTTTTCCAGGGTAGTGAGTTCGGATGTGCGATCGAAAAATGTGGAGATTTCGGGTGCGTCGCCTAAGTCGATGCGGGGCTGTTTTGCTTTTGGTTCGGGGTTTTGGGGTGTTTTGGGCGATCGGGCTTTTTCATGACAAATATTTAAGCCATTAACTGTAACAGTTTCGCCAATAATAGCGGATGAAATATTATTGTTATAAATTCTTGCCTTTTCTAATACAGTCCTAAAATTGTTTTTAGTAATATTTTTTTTCAATCCTTTAGAAAGTGTTTTCCAAAGGTCAGATCCGACATTTCTGACATGACTTGGACTTGAGTAAAGTTCTTGAGCAATTTGCGTGTAAGTTGCGTCTTCCAATGTCCCCCGCAGAATAGCATCTTGCACGTAATCTAAATGCTTTCCCGTCTTAGCAAAAATTAGCTCATCTGCCAGTGTCAAGACTTCGGCAATATCCATAGATTCGGGAAACGCTGGAGTTTACGCTTTTCATTATACCTGACATTTCGTACAAGTGTGACATTTTTGATTTTGTCATCTGTCTAAAGTCAGGATTTTTCCTACACAGCTCATCCTTTATATTAATTCATTAAGGTGTTGAGAGGATATTTTATATGAAGCGCGATCGGTGGCTCAGCGGTTTGTTTCTCGCTGGGATGTTATGTGTGATGTTAGGGACTTTTGGCGCACAAGTGGCTCAGGCTCAACGCCCCATTCCTTTGGAAGACCTTCAATGTGTTAAGCGATCGGGTAGGTGGGGTGCTGACAAACAAGATATTTCTGTAGGCAGACAAATTTACACTACTGTTTTATATATTGATCCTGATACCACTATGACTTGTCGGCTTCCTGGCGGCCCCGCTACTCTCCGATTCGAGTTTGCGATTCCTGACACATCGAATGCCCCACCAGCACGAATAGATGTTTATGTAGACGGAAATCAAGTAGCTTCTCGGACTGGCGATCGAGGTAAAGTACATACAATGCTAGTAAATGTTAGCAATGGCAAAAGTTTAGCAGTAGAAGTATTTTGTGCGAGGGCCACAAATTGCTATAAATCTTACTGGTTTATGAAAGCTCAACTTGAGCCGGGGGCAAGCTCTCCAGGGAGTAAATAAACTATGAGCATCAGTCGCCGTCAATTTAATCGGATCGTCATCTGGGGTGGCGCTTCTTTTGCTGCTTCCGCAACATCCGGCATCTTTTTCCCTAAACCCGCCGAGGCTTTTTCCCTAGAATTTCCGATTAGTGCCTTATCAGCCGATCGCGTTTTCAACGGTATTCAAAAACATTGTGGAGCACAACCCATCCCCGGCGTTCTCTCACCGATCGTACAAGGCAATAGTAATGTTAGCAATAAAATAGAACCAGCGGCCGCCAACGCCATTCGCACCGCAGACAAACAATTTGTCAACCGTAATTTTACCAGCCAAAGAACCGAATTAGCCGTAACAGGCAGCGGTTCTAATTTTGCATCAGATACCAGTCGGCTGTGGGGGCGGCAAAGACAGGATAGAGTCGGCCCGAATGTGGGCTTTGGCTTCGTCCAAAAGTGGGAAGATCAATATAGCGATGCCAAAATTTCTGGGCCGACAATGTGCGCTATTCATAATGCTCAAAGAGTCTTAGCCGATCAAAGATTAACACCTCCAGAAATCGCCGCTTCTGTCTTACCAACGCGATCGCGATTGGATGATTGGGGCTCTTGGGGAGGGGATGCCGATGCGTCTGCTGGGAGGAATCCCGGTGCTGTTTTTGCTCAATACGATACAGCCGCCGGGACGGTGACATCTCGCTATGATTTAGTTGAACCGGGGCCGAGAGGTTTTGGGCGGGTTGAGTATACTATTGAAGCGGAAAATCAGCCTCGGCGGGTGATTTTGGTGACGGTGAGGTTTTAGGGGAAAATCAGCATTACAACGATTTGTATTACGACAATCCTGTAGGGGCGGGTTCACCAGTATTTCTGATTCACATCCAGGGTATTTATAAACCCGCCCTCCCCTATTCGTGGGATGGGGGCGGGTTTATTTTTTGCGTGTTCGATCGTCAAATCGTGGCGTGGGGGCGGGTTTATTTCACCTATTTGTTTCTGTCAAATATTGTTGGCGAACCCGCCCCTACAGGTTTATTTTTTGCGTGTTTGATCGTCAAATCGTGGCGTGGGGGCGGGTTTATTTCACCTATTTGTTTCTGTCAAATATTGTTGGCGAACCCGCCCCTACAGTCAAATCGTGGGGTGGGGGCGGGTTTATTTTGGGTGTTTGTTTGTGTCAAATAAGGATTAATGGCAATATTATTGTCGATGATATGATGCAGTTTATTGTCTTTGCAGTTGACCAATTAAATCTAATGCTTTTTGAGCATCAGTATTCATTCCTTGAACCTTAAATAAACGAGCCGCTTGCTGCAAATCTGCGATCGCCCCTTGTCTATCTCCCATTCTCACTAACGTAATTCCTCGGTTAGCAAAAGCCTTTGCATAACTGGGATTGAGTTGAATTGCTTGAGTGTAATCAGCTAAGGCAGAGCGATCGTTATTGATGCGAAACAGCGCCAATCCTCGGTTAAAATAAGTGTTAGCGCGACCGGGATTAATTTGCAGCGCTTGATTGAAATCGTCGATCGCCCCTTTTTGATCGCCCAAGTCCGAAAGCGCCAATCCTCGGTTGTTGTAGGCGGCTGCAAAGTTTCGATCCAAGCGGATGACTTGAGTATAATCGGCGATCGCCCCCGGTTTATCTCCCAATGCCGACAACACCAGCCCCCGATTGTAGTAAGCATCGACATAACTGGCATTAAGGGCGATCGCCTTGCTATAATCAGCGATACTCTTGGGCATTTGTCTCAAATCAAAATAAGCCAGTGCTCGATAAAAATAAGCTTCTACATAATCCGATTGAGTTTGAATCGCTTGGTTAAAATCGGCAACAGCACCTGACAAATCTCCCTTGTCAAATCGAGTTAAACCGCGAACATAATAAGTCTTAGCATCTTGCGGATTGTTCAGTTTCAGAGGTGCAGTAGCAGTTGGAGAAGTATTTATCAAAAGAGCCGATCGATTTAACCCAGCTTCCGACAGTTTAGCTATAAAAGTGTTGATAGGAATTGCAGCATTAAATCCTGTTTTATCAGTAAATTTATCTACGATCTTTCCTTCGTTATCCGTTATAAAATCGAGGTCTCCTTGTCCGTGAATCCCAATTACACGGCCTTCTGTATCAAATACAGGCCCTCCACTCATGCCCCCTTTGGTAATAGCACTGTAGCGCAAAGTATAACCGCGTGGATGAGTCGGGCGACGACTGGTAACAAACCCCGATGAAAATTCAAAAAAGCGTTTATTTCCGTACTTTTCTTCTAAATGATTCCCTGGATATCCAAACACAAAAATTGGTGTAGCAACTGTCGCTTGTTCGGAATCGCCTAAAGTTACAACTGGATAAGATTCTGTACTTTTAAATGTTACGACTGCTAAATCTGGAGCATTCTGACCTTTCTCCAATAGTACACTACGTGTTACTTGATAATCTTTTTTGGTAGAAGTGCGAATCGTATAGTTATCCCTCATATTAGCAACAACATGATTAGAGGTCAGTACAGTATAATTCGAGCCTTGTCTGGAAATAATAAATCCAGTCCCGCTACCAGTTGTTCCGTTAATTTGAACGGTAACAGATTCAGCGAATTTTGCAATTTCTTGGGGAGTTTTTGCGAAAACTGGTGATGCTGCAAAGACGACTATTCCTGCTACCGTTGCTGTTCCTGCTAGGATGCTGGCGAGGGAATCAAACCGCGAATAATCCCTATTCATAGATGATTGCTGAAGACTAAGATTTTTTATACTCCGAATAGTATAGATGAAAATCTAATATTTTAAAACCAGAAAGCCTGGAGGAGATTTTTAGGCGATCGCGATTTTTATGACATTTCGTACATTTCGTAATTTTGCCATATTTTACTTGTGGATATTCTAGGTTAGCAGCCTCGCACTGCGTCCCGAAACACTTTCAAAGCTTCTTTTTCTTCCGACATTTGCAGACATTTCCCCAGCAATTCTAGATCCAAATCCGGCAACAGCATACTCCGAGAAACTAGCTCGTAACCCTCCGAGTTCAGTTGGTAAATCGAAAACACTCCGTCTTCCCAAAACCAAACTTCCGCTACGTTAAATCTGCGGTAGTATTCCAGTTTGTTGATTGTTCCGCTAGTAAAAGTAACTTCGATCGCCAAATCGGGTGTTTCTCGCCTCCGCCGGTCTTCGCCAAAGTAGTAAGATAAATCTGGTTCCTTGCTGCTGCCTTTTGTTTCCCCTTGGAGTGTAGCGCTACCCGTCGGTCTAAAACTCATATCTTTTTCTAAAAAGAATTGACCTAGCAGCAATGCCAGCAGGCATTTAATGGTTTCGTGTTCCGGCGAAAGTGTCATAATTTCTACATATCCGTCGAGGTAAGACAAGCGAACACTGCGAGTGTACTCTAGCAAGGAATCGAGAGCTTTGAACTGCTCCCAAGTCATTGATAGCGGCAAAATCAACCGCTGTTCTGGGAGTGCAGTCAATGGGGGGTGAATTGTAGCGGTCATTTATACTTTCCCCGAGTTTGAGTTTCCTACTTCTAGATTAGCTTAAAAACTATCTAAATGGAGAACTGTTTTAATATCAATCTTGCCAAATCCGCGATATCTGTAGGGACACGGCAGTGCCGTTTCCCTACCCAAAACTAGGACACGGCAGTGCCGTTTCCCTACCTGGAACTAGGACACGGCAGTGCCGTTTCCCTACCTGGAATTATCAATAGCTAAGCCAAAAACTGAAATTGAGAACCGTTAACTGCCAGAGCAAACGGACTCGCCGGTTCAAATGCACCGATAAGTTCAAAGTTATTCGTGTTTAAAACTATCCCCACAATCTGTCCATTTATTGCGTTTTCAATCACCATGTCGTTGATAATTCCGTCATTGTCGTAAGCAATCAAATTGTCGTCAGTGAAGATGAGGTCTAATTCTGTTAAACCGTCAGTCAAACCAATGCGATCGCCCTCGTCAAAGTTAAAATCGGTAATGACATCGGCTCCATTGACTCCAGGCTGTTCGTTGCTTCTGAGGATAAATATGTCAGCACCAAGGCCTCCCGTGAGTACGTCAATTCCCCGATCGCCCGCCAAGAAATCGTTGCCGTCATTGCCCTCTAAATCGTCGTCTCCTTGCCCTCCCCGCAGGATATCGTTCCCGGCCCCCCCAAAGATTAGGTCGTTGCCGCTGTCGCCCCTAACTACGTCGTTGCCATCATTTCCATCCACACCATCGTTAC
This sequence comes from Microcoleus sp. PH2017_09_SFU_O_A, assembly GCF_020738625.1. Taxonomy (NCBI): domain Bacteria; kingdom Bacillati; phylum Cyanobacteriota; class Cyanophyceae; order Oscillatoriales; family Microcoleaceae; genus Microcoleus; species Microcoleus sp. PH2017_09_SFU_O_A. Next base: position 25,763 of record NZ_JAEQCF010000031.1, on the reverse strand, counting down.
CTTTACCGCCGTAAATGATGTCATTTCCGCCGCCACCACCGATAATATCGTCCCCATTATTCCCTAATAGGCGCTCGTTGGAATCCGACGAACCTGCGATCGTATCGTTGCCGTCTAGTCCCCAAACTCCCCAGGGAAAAGACGACAAATTTCCATTCTCTACATCAATGTCATCTGATGTAGCGAATCCCAAAAGACGCGGCCCGCCGCCAGAAAATACAGGAAATCCGGTGAAATCGCCGATGAGATTGTTAAGCGTTAAAGCCATAGATATGTCCTTTCAAAAGTGTTCCTACCTTTATTATATATTTTAATTATTCCATTGCCCAATAGCAACTTTATGGGTTTTGCTTTTAATAGTGCTGTCCCCGCTCGCGATTTGTAGAATACGCGAGCTCTTGAAGTGCTCGCACTATAAAAAAAAATGCTTTTTACAAAACTGAGATGCTCCCGTTTGATTGGCTAAATTAGTGGCTCGCAACCTGCTTGCCACTTGCCAATTACAAATTACCAATTCAATTATCAATGCCCAATTCCAATTACCGGGCCTGTTCTTCATTCAACCGAAAGCTGCCATATATCTCGCCTGTGAGTCAAATATAGCCTTTCTCAAAAAGATGAGGTATGGCTGACGGCTTCTATAACCACATAAAAGAGGGCCCAAGCCCAACAACGTACCTGATATTTCTGAGAACCGCTATAGCATTAGTCGCTGACACTATCCACTACGGCACACCACTTATAATGGGTGTTACCAGCCAGGTCGCAAACACGTTAATATCACTTATAACGTCAAGACTCAGAGCTTGTTTGTGAAGAAAAGTAAAAATTTAGGAACATATCGTCCGAGAAAATACTTAGTTTCGGATACATACACAGAAACTTTACAAACAGGCTCTAAGTTCTTGACAAATCCATAAATCGCCGATCGCTCACATTGTTTAACAAAATCTACTGCTTTCAGGTGTTTTCCTCATGCCTACTCCTAAATCATCTTCCTCTCAAAACAATAACAACTCCGTAAAATCACTGCCAACGGCAGATCCAGATATCATTGCGACAGAGCAAGACAGTGAGAATCTGCCCAACGAACCAGATGTGGAACAGCTACTCGAAGCTTTGACGGCTCAAGTACCGACTCAATCTGCTGAAATTGAACGCTTGAAAACTTGGAAACAAGATTTAGAGCGACTGTTTCAATTTCTGGGCGATCGCCGCGTTTTAATCGCAGTGATGGAACCGGGAACTTTTGCTCTGCGTTACGCTAACGCGGCATTTTGTCGCTTGGCGGGCTGGGAGGGAACGCCTTTGGTAACTCAATCTCATAACGGTTGGTTTACAGAAACTGGGATCTGTTTGCTAGAACTGTTCGAGGATTGTGATGCAAAAATAGTAGAACAATTGTACCGCCGCCACCTTTTACACTGGGTATTTAAGCAATTTTATGAAATAAGCCTCGATGGTTTGCGGGTGCTAGATGAACCTGTCACGGTGAGCATTAAAAATTCGCAACAGGATGAATCTAGATTTATTGAATTTTGGCTGGGTTCGGAACAGTTGAAAATTACTCAGATTAATTCAAAAAAAGATGAATTTGCAGATCTTCCCTTAAATTTAATGCCTGTTGCAGAACGGGAAGCTTGGCTGATGCAGCCTAATCAATTGGGAAGTTTAGCCGATCGACTAAATTTAGATAATTACCGCATCGAAGGTTTGCTGCTGCTAGAAGGTTTTGATGTCACGGTACAGGAGCAAATTCGCCGCCTGACTCAGTTATTGATCGATCGCGATTCCATGCTGCGCCCTGACAAATTTGAGAGAATCGATCGCTATTTGCGATCGCTCTTTAATGCTGACGGCACTTTGCTTTTGCGCCCCGACGGCGAACAGGTACAGCTATTAGTTGCTAAAGACGGCCATCATTTGCAGCCGGTTGCTTATTCAATGGAGTCCCTAGAAACTTCTCACTTTTTCAAGGCTACCGCAGCAAATCAAGTTTGGAACGTCCCAGACTTGCGCCGGGAGTGCCGCACCGAGTGCGAGCGAACTTTGCGGAAAATGGGCGCTCAATCGATGCTGCTGGTGCCCCTGGTAGTCAAATCAGTCACCCGCGAGGGCTGCGGGCTGCGGATTTTGGGCGTTGTGGGGCTGTTGTGCGATCGCCCCAACCACTTCAACAACATTGACGCCCAACACGCCCAAGAACTCATTCCCGCCTTCATTGCAGCCCTGCGGCAAGCCATCCAGCAGCGGTTTACCCACATTCACAACATTCATCCCGCAGTCGAGTGGCGCTTCGCCCAAGAAGCAGAAAGGCGCAGTTGGGGACTGCCCCAAGAGACGATCGTATTTGCAGACGTTCATCCCCTCTACGGAATTTCCGACATCCGCGGTTCCAGCGACGAAAGAAACCGAGCCATTCAAACAGATTTGCTCGAACAATTCCGCTTGGGTTTAGCCATAGCCGATGCCGTTTGTAAAACACAAACTACCCACCTCGGCGAGCAACTGCGGCTCGACTTGCTCGACTACATCGAGCATTTAAAAGAAAAAGTCACAGTCGATATGGAGGTGCGAGCAGCCGAATATTTAAACGAGCGTTTAGAAGTGTATTTTGACTACTTTGTGCAGTGTAGCCCCACGGTTCAGGCAGCAGTTGAAGCTTACCAAGCCGCCTGCGATAACGAACACAACTGCGTTTATGGCGATCGTAACCGCTACGATCAAATGTTAAACCTAATCAGCACCAAACTCCAAGAAACCTGGACTCGCTGGCAAGAAAAAATGCAGCAAATCCTCCCCCACTACTGCGACATCGAATGCACCGACGGCATGGATCACATGATATATGTCGGAAAGGCGATCGATCCCAAATTCAGCCAATTTCATTTGCACAGTTTGCGGTACGAACAACTGCGAGCAATTTGCGACTGCGGTCGCACAGTTTTTCGCCTGCAAGCCGAGTCTCAAATTAACATGGAACTAGCCCATTTAGTCTTAGTACAAAATACCACCATCGACATTTTTCATAATGAAAATACCGAAAAAATGTTTGATGTCAAAGGCACCCGCGACATCCGCTACGAACTCGTCAAAAAGCGCATCGAAAAAGCCGTTGACAAAGACGCACAAGAGCGAATTACCCAATCAGGAATGCTAACCGTAGTTTATTCAACCGAAGACGAATGGGAAGAGTACCAACAATACCTGCGCTACTTGTCTCGCGAAGGTTGGGTAGAAGCAAAAGTGCAGACAGGGATGGTAGAATCACTGCAAGGAGTCAGCGGTTTAAAATTTGCCCGCGTCCGTATTTTACCGGAACCCGAATCAATTGTTCATATCAGTGAAGTTACGGTCGTACAAGATTGAAAATCGCTAATTTAAACAGCAATTACTACGAGTAAGGTGCGCTGCGGCGCACCCTACAAAATGTCTATTGATGAGTGCAAGCCTGACTCAGCAAGGTTTTCATCAAGCTTTTGTACGTTGCTTGTGATTTGTAGCGTCAAAAAGTGCGATCGGCATCACATAAATTTCCCCTAAATTAGCGCTAGTCTAGGCTAAATTAGATGCCATAAATTTTTAAAATAAACCTATGCAAATTTTTTCAGAATACCAAATACATTCTACTCTGCACGAAGGTGCCGAAACAATTATTTATCACGGACAGAGAGCGAGCGACGAGTCCGCAACAATTCTTAAAGTTCTCAAAGCCGAATATCCCACACTCGAAGCCATTACCCGCCTCAAACACGAATATCAAATCCGCCAAAATTTAGATAGCAAACAAATCGTCAAAGCCATCAGTCTCAAAACCTTTAACCACCGATTAGGCATAGTTTTAGAGGACTTTGGCGGCGAGTCTCTCGGACAACTACTCGAAAAAGCAAGGCTGAGTTTGCTAGCAACTTTAAACATCGCCATCCAAATCGTCAAAGCCTTAGAATACCTGCACCAAAATCAGATTATTCACAAAGACATCAAACCCAGCAACATCATTATCAACTCCCAAACAAAACAAGTTAAACTCACCGACTTCGGGATTGCGACAAAACTAAACAAAGAAAACCCACAATTTAACAATCCCAACTCCGTCGAAGGCACATTAGCTTATATGTCTCCCGAACAAACCGGGAGAATGAACCGCACCCTCGACTACCGCACCGACTTTTATTCACTCGGAATTACCTTGTATGAAATGCTGACAGGTGAACTGCCATTTCCGAGTAAAGACCCTTTAGAAATAGTTTACAGCCACATCGCAACTCAAGCAATTTCGGCCGCTCAAATCAATTCGGAAATCCCCACATCAATCTCAGGAATAGTGATGAAATTGATGTCAAAAAATGCCGAAGATAGATATCAAAGTGCAGCCGGATTATTGGCAGACTTAGAAAATTGTTTGCATCAGTTAGAAGCAACAGGAGAAATAATCGATTTTATCCCCGGACGCTTAGATATTCTCAGCCAATTGTTGATACCCCAAAAATTATACGGTAGAGAAAACCAAGTCAACGAACTATTAGCAGCCTTTGAACGTGTAGGGGCGGGTTCGCCCGAATCTTTGCCACCCAACCAAAATACAGAAAAACCCGCCCCCCCCAACGCCGAAACCCTTTCGCCCCAATCTTTACCACCCAACCAAAATACAGAAAAACCCGCCCGTTCCCAAAGCGAACTAATGCTAGTATCCGGTTATTCTGGCATCGGCAAATCAGCAGTCGTCAACGAAGTTAGCAAACCAATAACTCGCTCAAAAGGTTACTTCATCAGCGGCAAATTCGACCAATTCAAACGTAACATTCCCTACGCATCATTAATTCAAGCATTCAACTCGCTGCTGCGCCAATTGCTCACAGAAAGCACTGCTGCTATAGAAACATGGCGCACTAAAATTTTAACAGCTTTGGAAACTAACGGCAAAGTAATTTCCGATGTAATTCCGGAAGTTGAATTGATTATCGGTAAACAGCCAGAAGTAGCAGAACTCTCCCCTGTAGAATCGCAGAATCGCTTCAATCGCGTATTCAAAGAATTTATTCGCGTCTTCGCCCAAAAAGAACACCCGCTAGTTATCTTTTTAGACGATTTGCAGTGGTCAGATTCAGCTACATTAAAGTTAATGCAAACACTGATAACTGACCCCGACCAGCAATATTTGTTGCTAATCGGTGCTTATCGAGACAATGAAGTTAGTCCGACTCACCCGTTAATTCAGACAGTAGAAGAGATTGAAAAAACGGGTACGGTTGTCAACAATATTGTATTGCAACCGCTAGAGTTAGAAAATGTAACGGAATTAGTCTTTGAAACCCTTAGCAATTTCACAGAAAAAGCCAACAATTTAGCCGAATTAATCTGCAATAAAACGGGAGGAAATCCTTTTTTTTTAACGCAACTGTTACAAGCACTTTATCAAGAAAACTTTTTAAAATTCGAGTTCGATTATCTAGCAGGTAAAGGAGGCTGGGATTGGAGTATTGATGAAATTCAAGCGATTGGAATCACCGATAAAAGTGTCGTCGAACTCGTAGCTTCTCGCATTGAAAAGTTGCCCGCAGCCACGCAAGAAGTGTTAAAATTAGCAGCTTGCGTGGGCGATAAATTTGCTCTAGATGTACTGTCACTTGTCAGCGAAGAGTCAGTGAATGTTACAGCTACTGAACTTTATTCAGCTTTGCAAGCAGGGTTGATTCTGCCGTTGAGCGATGCTTATCGCATTCCTTTGGTTTTCGATCGCGCTGAATCGATCGACCTCAAATTAGATACTTCGCGGGTTAGTTACAAATTTTTGCACGATCGCGTCCAGCAAGCCGCCTATTCTCTCATTCCCGAAAATCAAAAGCAATCCACCCATTTAAAAATTGGCGAATTACTGTTACAGAATACTCCACCCGAAAAGCTAGAAGAAAACATCTTTGATATTGTCAATCAGTTGAATGTGGGAATTGACACAATTAGCCAGCCAGCAGAAAAGACGCAGTTAGCCGAATTAAATTTAACTGCGGGACGCAAAGCAAAATCAGCGAATGCTTATGAAGCTGCTGTGAGGTATTTGCGGGTGGCGATGGGATTATTGCCAGAGGAGAGTTGGGACAGTCAGTATCAATTAACGTTAGCAATTTATGAATCAACAGCGGGAGCTGAATACTTAAATACGAACTATTCAATCTCAAAAGAATTAGTTGATGTTATTCTAAGTCGGGCTAAAACTTTACTGGACAAACTCAATGTTTATGAGCTGCAAATTCAGTCTTATACTGTTCAAAATAGAGTTAGTGAAGCAGTAAATACAGGGCTGGAAGTCCTAAAATTGTTAGGGATTTATTTTCCTCAAAATCCCAAATTATTGAATATCTTGGTGGAATTGATTAATACAAAACTGAGATTGGGGTTGAAAGGAATTGAGGATTTAGCTAATTTGCCAGAAATGACAGATTCTAAAAAACAAGCAACCATGCGAATTTTATCAGGGATTCTGGGTACCGCGATGGCGGTCAAGCCCAGACTATTACCATTGTTAGTATTTATGATGGTTAAGCTGTCCATTAAATATGGAAATTCGCCTTATGCTAGTGTCGCTTACGTTTTTTATGGTGCAATTTTGTGTGGAATAGGAGACATTAGTTTAGGATACCAATTTGGTCAATTGGCAATTAGGCTTTTAGATAGATTTCCATCTGATTCTATCAAAAGTAGAGTTTATCTAATACTTACTTGTTCAATTCAACACCGTAAAGTAGATATCAAGTTAGCCTTGAGTTATATGATGGAAGGGTTTAAGGCTGCAATCGAAACTGGAGATTTACCGTATGTTGGTTATTCTGTCAATGGATATTGTACTTATAAACTGTGGATGGGAGAGCCTCTCGAACTGGTTGAAGAGGAAATAAGTAAGTATCTAAAATTAATGCAGAAACTTAAACAAGAAGGCTCTTCACAATGTATTAGTATATTGAGATATACAGCCATAATTTTGCGTGGTCAATCTGTAGAATCATGTAACTTGGTAGATAAGAAGTTTAATGAAGACCAAATTGTTACGGCTGCAATTGAAACTAAAAACTTTTTTTTAGTTTGTTTTATTTGTAATGCCAAATCTATGATTAATTTCTTCTTCGGCAATTATGCACAAGCTTCAGAAAATTCAAGGTTATTTGAGAAATATGAAGAATCAGTTTCTGGATTTTATCTAGTTTCCTTGAATAATTTTTACTACTCTCTCAGTCTCCTAGCTTTGTATTCCCAATCTGACAAAGAGGGGCAAAAGCAATATTTAAATAAACTGGTACAAAACCAAAATAAAATGAAAAAATGGGCTGTTGATGCTCCAATGAATTATCAACACAAATATGACTTGGTAGCAGCGGAGAAAGCGCGGGTATTGGGGTATGATACGCAAGCAATGGATTTGTACGATCGCGCAATTGCTGGAGCTGCCAAAAATGGTTATATTCAAGAGGAAGCATTAGCCTATGAATTAGCCGGAGAATTCTATCAATTTCTGGGAAAACAGATAATTTCTCAAGCATATCTGACTAAGGCTTATTACGGCTATATCCGCTGGGGAGCTCTAGCGAAAGTTAAACACTTGGAATCAAGACATCCTTTCTTAGTAGCACAAACGCGCGCAACAGAAACTCGACCCATCGATGTCACGCGCACTAATACTGGAAGCACTACCAGCAACAGTTTAGGCGATTTTTTAGACGTGGCTACTTTTATTAAGTCTTCGCAAGCCATTAACAGTGAAATTGTCCTGGACAACTTGCTGACAAAATTAATCACAATCATTTTAGAAAATGCGGCGGCTCAAAAAGTTGCGCTGCTGCTGCTAAAAGATAATAAACTCTACATCGAAGCTGTAGGAAATTCTACTGATACCCAGGCTACAGTTTTACGATCTATACCATTTGAAAATAGTCAAGATTTGCCTGTTTCTGCTATAAACTATGTTTTTCGCACTCAAAAGCCTCTGGTATTGGATGATGCGACTGTTACTGCACCTTTTAATGCGGATGCGTACATTCGAGAATTTGAAATTAAATCAATCCTGTGTTTGCCAGTTATTTATCAATCCCAGTTGCAAGGGATTATTTATCTGGAAAATAAGTTAGCGGCAGCAGCTTTTACCGCAGACAGGGTGGAAGTTTTAAAGGTTTTAGTTAGTCAAGTCGCTATTGCGATCGAGAATGCTCGTTTGTACGCGCGCGAGCAAGAAAAATCCCAACAGTTAGAAAAGTCTTTTGCGGAACTGCAACAAGCGCAATTGCAATTAATTCAAGGTGAAAAAATGTCTTCTTTGGGCAATTTAGTTGCTGGTGTCGCTCACGAAATTAACAATCCAGTCGGTTTTATTTCGGGGAATATTACCGAAGCTACTGCGGCTGTGGGCGATTTAATTAGCCACTTGCGACTGTATCAGGAAGAAGTTCTCGATCCTAGCTCAAAAATTGCACAGGATGCTGAGGATATTGATTTGGAGTATCTTATAGAAGATTTGCCGAAAATGTTGGGGTCGATGAAAGTTGGGTGCGATCGCATTCGCAATATTAGCACATCTCTCCGCACGTTCTCCCGTGGGGACACCCGCCAAAAAGTGTCGGCGGATATCCATGAAGGAATTGACAGCACTTTAATGATTTTACAGCATCGCTTGAAAGCTAATCCAGGCCGCCCGCTGATTCAAGTGGTTAAGGAGTATGGAAATATTCCGAAAGTTAAGTGTTATTTGGGACAGTTGAATCAGGTGTTTATGAATTTGTTGGCAAATGCGATCGACTGTTTTGACGAATTCAATCGGGGTCGCAGTTATGCTTCTGTTGAGGCTGTACCTAATACGATCGCCATTATCACCCATGTCTCGCCGGATAACAACAGCGTGGTGATTCGCATCAAAGATAACGGGGGAGGGATGTCGCCGGATGTGAGGGCGAAAATATTTGACCATTTGTTTACTACGAAGGGAGTCGGGAAGGGTACGGGTTTGGGGCTGTCTATCAGCCGCCAAATTGTGGAGGAAACCCACGGTGGTAAGCTGACTTGCGAATCTGTGTTGGGCGCAGGTACGGAATTTGCGATCGAAGTGCCGATCGACTGATTGTCGGTGCGATCGCCCTCACTCTTTTAAGATACAAGGTCAAGACAGTATCTACAAGCCCTGAATTATGTGATAATTTATGGCATTTTTTGAACAGCACAAATCTGCGATCGCCCTTTCTTCAGGATAATTGGCAATATAATCGCTCAGCCATAAATTATTTATTTACAGATTTGGCTAAATTTTATCGCCTCTTCAGGATAGGAAGCAAAGTAATCTTCCAACCACAAGCAACCTTGACTAATAGAACGATCTAAATCAAGTTCTAAGTTCCACAACTTGATAGTATTGTCAAGCCCAGCAGAAGCCAATGTTTTACCATCGAGACTAAACATAACGCTATTAACGCTACCGAGATGCCCTTCTAACGTGGAAATTTCCATACCATTTTCTATATTCCACAGCCTCACAGTACCCTCCTCACTAGATGAAGCTAAAATCTTGCCATCAGGACTGAAACTGATATTAGTTACACCCGATAAATGTCCTTTGAGAGTGAACAATAAGCTGCCATTTTCGGCATTCCATAGTTTGACGATACTGTCCGAACCAGCAGAAGCTAAAATTTTACCATTGGGACTAAAACTAATGGTATTTGCCCAACCACTATGGGCTGGAAAAGCCTGCATCAAAGTAGCTGTTTTTAAATTTAATAGCATTATATCACCGTCAGAACAAGCCACAGCTAGAGCTTTTCCATCTGGACTAAAACTTAAATCGGTGACAATACTGCGAGGTTCTTTAAAGGTTTGCAGCAACCTACCATCTGCGACATTCCAAAGTTTTACTGTACTATCAGAACTACCAGAAACAACGGTATTCCCATCTGGACTAAAGCGAACTCTCCTTACCCAAGCACGATGGCCGTTGAGAGTTTTTAGCAATCTACCATCTTGCACATTCCACAACTTTACTGTTTTGTCATCACCGCCGGAAGCTAACATATTACCATTGGGACTAAAACTAACACTTAACACCCGACCTTGATGACCGTTAAGAGTTTTGAGTAAAGTACCATTTTTGCTATTCCACAGCTTTATTTTAAAATCGTCGCTACCGGAAGCCAACGTATTACCATCGGGACTAAAACTTACAGCTTGAACATTAGTGCTATTTCCTTTAATAGTTTGCGGTTCCCTAACCTCTAAATTCCACAGCTTGATTGCACTATCAAAACTTCCAGAAACCAGAGTTTTGCCATCTGGACTAAAACCGATACTCTCAATTCTCCCGCGATGTCCTTTGAGAAGTTGCGGTTCAATTCTATTGTCGTTTATATCATCTAAATTCCACAACTTTACGGTACTATCGGAACTAATAGTAGCTAGAGTTTTGCCATCAGGACTAAAAATCGCACTCCAGACAGCCCTGCGATGAGTTGGGAGGTTTTGTAGCAAAGTTCCATCGGATACATTCCACAGTTTGACTAGGCCTTCTTGATCGGTAGAAGCTAAGGTTTTACCATCGGGACTAAAACTGACACTTCTGGTATTACTTTTATGATCTTTCAGAGTATTTATGATAGTTCCATCGCCAATATTCCACAGCCTCACGGTTGTATCGAAACTTGCAGAAGCGAGAGTTTTACCATCGGGACTAAAACTAATATGAGTAACGATATTGGTATGTCCTTTCAGAGTTTTTAATAATGTAGCGTCGGCTGTTTTCCACAAATTAATAAAACCAGCGGAACTACAGGAAGCGAGAATTTGACCATCAGGACTAAAACTAACAGTTCTTACCCAGCTATGATGAGCCTTAATAGTTTTAATTAAAGTGCTGCGCGTTACATCCCACAACTTGACCGTACCATCTTCACTGCCAGAAGCCAAAATCTTGCCATTAGGATGAAAACTCACACTCGTAACTCTACCAGTATGTCCTGTCAGGGTTGATATCAATGTCGCTGGTTTGGCATTCCACAGTTTTACCGTACCATCCTCGCTAGCAGAAGCAAAAATTTTGCTATCGGGACTGAAAGTTACGCTTCTGATAGCGCCACGATGACCGATCGCGCGATCGCGTTCTCTGACATGATATATTGCTTGTTGCAGGGTTCTCATTACCTGCATCTGTGTATCTTTGGTAGCTGATGGTTCTAATTCTTTCATCTTTTGTGCTGCTTGTAATGCTGTCAGCAGTGCTGCAAAAGGATCGGAAACTAAAGCTACTTTAGAGAATGAAGTTTGTAGCACTACTTGTTGTTCTGCTAGTTCCTGTTGGGCTTTTTTTACTTGTAATTGGATCGAGATTGCTGTGATGATAGAAACTGCCAGAACTATAGAACCGATAGCCATAATCCGGGTAGCCCTCCGCTGGGCTTGAGTTAATTTTACTTTTGCTTGTTGTTGAGCTGAAACTAAAGTATCATTCGCCTTTGCTAATATCTGACCTTCTTCTTCTTGAATGGCTAAAGCTAATTTAAATTCTCGTTTTTCCAAATCTTGAGATGTTGCTAAAAAGCGGTAATCGAGATAACTCAAATTTTTATCGATCGACCATTCCAGAGCCTCTTGCAGCGCATTTCCCCGCAGCAGCCGCGAATTATCCTCAAAATTAGCAGCAGCCCAAGCATTAAAACTTTCCGCATAAGGCCGCAGCTTGCCTAACTGTTTTTCCACCCATTCCAGATTGAAAACTTCGGCATAAATTCGGTTGTAAACTTTTAATCTTCCCTGCTGTTGCACCACTAAACCTGACAGTCGCAATTCGGTTTGTTCGGGACTGCCATCGGTAATAACCCCCCCCAGCCCCCCCTTGGTAAGGGGGGGAGCAAGAACAGAATTTAGCTCACCCATTCCTAGGGGAGATATAGCGGTATTTAGCCCCCCCTTAGCAAGGGGGGGTTGGGGGGGGTTAGCCGATTCCAAAACTTGCTGGTAAAGCCCCAATAACTGTCCGGCTTTTTGCTGATTTCTCAGAATGCGATCGCGAATTGTCTTCAAATGTTCGGGTTCATCCTGGGATTCCCAATTATCCACAATCCGCAACTGCACCACCTGTTCAACCGATCGCGAATTACCCAATGCTGATTCCTCCAACACCAACTTACACAGCTTTTGCGTCAGAAAAGGTTGTCCGCCCGTCCAATTTAATATCTCAGCAATAACGCTTTCAGAATTTACAACCCGCCCCCGCCAACCATCAATCAAAGGCTGCACTTCATCAATTTTAAAACCGCCCAAATTTATCGCCTTACCAATATTAAAAGGAGTTTGAGTTTTATCCGCAATCAAATCCGAAGGAGTCGCCACTCCCAACAGCGCAAAAGTCAACCTACTGTATAGAGGATTGTCAACTCTTTGATTGTAAAACCAGCGGATCAGAGCAAAAAACTCATCTGCCGAAAAATTCATGCTTAACACTCGATCGATCTCGTCAATGAAAATAACTATATTTTGTTCTATCTCAACTAAAACCACTTCTTCAATAAACAAACTAAACCGCTGGAGTGGCGATAACAAATCCCGGCGTTCTCGCCACCAATTGCGCCAATTAATTTTATCACCTAACTGACAGCTACTGACCAAAGAATTGATCATTCCCGCATACCATTTTTCGGGAGTTACATCTTCCTTACCAATCCCAGTTAAATCGATAAAAGCACAAACAGTACCGACCGCTTGCAGCCTTCGCATCGCCCGCACCCGCAAACTAGATTTACCCATTTGGCGCGAGTTCAAAACATAACAAAACTCACCAACTTTCAAGCATTCGTAAAAGTCCAAGTCTGCTTGGCGCGTGACGTAACACGACGCATCTGCTGGGAGACTACCGCCAATCTGATATTCATAACTAACTGGAAATTCTCTGGTCATTGCTTGTACCCAAATCTAGCTTTGATTGTACGATCGCAAACTTGACTATGTAGAGATTTAGCAAAAAACCTGACTTTTACTGATTTGCGATCGGGCTGTACCTGATTTTTTCCTATAAATTCACAACCGAAAGCTATTTGTCAGTTCCTATAACACCTGATTATATCACCATTGCGGTTCATGATTTTTAGCAACAAACTGATAACAGGAAGCAAAAGGTGCAGCAAACAAAATACAAACGCCGATTGCTTCCGCAAACTTAAACAATAGTCAAAAATAGGAACTACTCCCATGACAGCACTTAGAACGATCGCCGATGCTAACATTTCTACCGCTACATTCGGTTTAATTGAAGACTTGACCGATGTTCCCTGGACAGACCCCGATGGCGAACCTAAGCCTAACAAACCCCGTTTTATTGAAGACTTGACCGATGTTCCTCGGACAGACCCCGATGATAATTTAATGCTAGAAACACGTGAAGTAATCGCCTCTGACCGTCACTTTACTAACAGCTTGTTTGGTAGCATCGATAAAATAGGTGGCTTACCCAATGACAACATAAATGGAACACCAGGAAATGATTACCTAGTAGGAAATGATGACAATCAGGTTAGTGATGCCATCTTTGGTGGTCGCGGTGCAGATACACTCAAAGGTCTTGATGGTGACGACTTCCTGTTTGGCGGTAGTGGTAAAGATCAGCTTTATGGCGGTCGCGGTTCCGATTGGTTGGAAGGCAATAGTGGGAATGACATTCTCGTTGGTCACACCAACGATCAAGGAAAATATGATTCTTATGAAGTCGATACCTTAATTGGTGGTTCGGGAGCCGATCAATTCTCGCTAGTTATGAACGGGGGGCCAGACCCTAAACTTCCTTACTTAGATGGTCTGGGCGAGACTGCTTATGCGATTATTTGGGACTTTAAGAAAGCAGATGGAGATGCAATTTTGATGCTGGGTAAAAAGCAAGATTACGAATTTACGTCTGGCAACTACGGTTATGGAAATCAGTCAACCAAAGACACGAAAATCTTTTATCAAGGTGACATGATTGCCGTGGTTTCAGATAACATGGCTGCGGATTTAACCCTCTCCTTCGTCTAATTTTATCTGTAGGGTAACTGGTTCGCAGGTTCTGTCTGGGAACCGATATCCAGAGTCTCTGCCTCGAAGAGCGATCGGGAAAATAAGGTAGCAATGTCCAAGACACGGCAATCTTCTACAAGGGTGATTTGATTGGTGTTATGCAAGATCAAAATATTACCAAACTTAACCTAAATCAGGTGTTTATCTCCGCATCTAATACGCTCTAATACCTAATTTTATTACCCAACAACATTACTTGGAGAATCATCATGGATAAGAACATTAAAAACCAAAGCCTCTCAGTTGTACGACCTGTAACATCCATAATCCTTGCCACCTTGATGGCAGTATCTTTTTCGTCCGCAATGGCAATTTTAGGTAAGACTTCTCAAGTTTTGGCTAACCCCTTAAAATCACAACAGGTTAATCACCTTCAAATCAATGAAGTAATTACTTCCCCATCTTCGATTGTCGGTAACTGGAAAGGGAGTCTTTATTCTCAAGGTGATGATGTAGTAACTTCTGTTGAAATGGTTATCAAACAGGGAGCAAACCAGCAAGGAACATGGAAATTTATAGGAGAAAATAATACTCCTTTTGAAAGTGGTGCAGTAGTTGCCTCCGTAGGTGCTAATAATGTAAATCTGGAATTCAAGCAAACAAACAAAAAACCTAGTTGGTTTTTCAAATGCAAACTTCCAAACAATACCAAGCTTTCTTGCGAAAAGGTTGGTAATACATTGACGAAGCTCACTTTGAAAAAGATTTAGCTTAACTCGCGAGAAGCCCTACGTCTCACCGAAAGGTGAGCGTGTTTTCTTTAACCTAAAACACGGCAGAAATACTCGCGGTACAAATTGCAACGCGGCAGGACATAATTGTTTTGCCGCCGCACAATTCCCATACTGTGCAATTTGTAAATTTGCATGGAATCTAATTCAACTGGTTCGGCAGAATTCACAACTTTTTTCAAAGCTAAAGCTAATTCGGGATTGTGTTGCAGGATTTCCAAATGCTTGCGTAAATGATTGCTGTAAATTCCCGATTCTGAGGCTGCGTTTTCTAATAGCTGAGTTAAGGAAATTTTGCCACAGCTAATCTCATACATTGCCAATCTTACTAAATAAGGATGTCCGCCGATCGCACAAATCAACTCTCCCAACTGCCCTTCATCCCAATCCAAGCCGTGCAACCGCGCTAAATCGTGAATTTTCTGGCTGTCAAACTCCTGCAACTCCACGGGAACCCCCGCATTAAACGGAGATTGATTCATGTCCAAAGGAATATAAACTTCGGTAGAATGCGCCATTACCAACCGCAGTTTTTGCCAGATATCCGAAATCTTGGCTTTTTCGTGCCAACTTCGCAGCATCCCCAGAAAGTCTTCCACTACTTCAGTGTAGCCAAATAGGCGATCGACTTCATCCAATCCCAACACTAGGGGAGTTTCTATTTCTGCTAGCAAATACTCTTCAAAGTAAACTGTGCAGTTATCGTTGCTACCTAAGATATCCGTATCCCAATATTCGTTTAATTTGTTTTCTAATTTTAACTGTCGGCTGACCATCAAACACAACCAGCGCAGAAACTTATCAAGATTTGTTAATATTCCTCGGTCTGCTGCGCTCAAATCTAAATAAACTGCGTGATATTTTTCCAGTTTTGCATGAGCTAAGATGCGGTTCATTAGTGAAGTTTTGCCCATCATTTCCGGTGCTTTAATCCGAATCAGCGAACCGGGTTTGAGAACTGTTTCGTTGCAGAGTGATTCGATATTAGAACGTTTTATATAAAAAGGTGAATCTAAGGCTACTGAACCTTCGGGGAACTGCAAATTTGCCACCGCCGGCAATGTTTCTAAAGGTGGATTTGTCTGAATAGATTGACTACATTCTGCTTCATAAGCTCTTCTTAGAGCTTCTTTGAAATTTTTCTTGGTAATTTTTTCTCCCAAAGCTTCGGAAAGCTTATGCCACAATTTATTGCCGACATCTTTGTTGAGGTATTCAGCACTGTAGCCGTAAGTTGTGGCGATTTCATCGTAACTTTTGCCTTCCCAAGAACCTTGCAGGACTTTCATTTCGATGTCGCTGAGATATTTGCCGGTGTTTTGGGCAAAAATGCGATCGGCAGATTCTTTGGTTTTGTTCCAAGAGAATTCTAATTCTGATTTCATGGGCTGGACACGGGTAATTAAATATACACGTAAGTATGCAGACTATGGCAAGAGAGGAGTTGTTCCTCTATCGGGAAATCACCCTGACTTTTCCCTATTTTAACTGATTAACTTTGGTTTTTACTGTAAATCAGTGGTGCCGGCCATATTTGTGTTTATTTAAACACCTGATTTTATTCCCATTGTCGGTTCTTTGACGAGAGGAGAAACTAAATACATCAAGCCAGTTAGTTGAGTCTTTCTCATTCTTGCACTAATTGGAAAACCACAAGGAGCAACAAAAATGTCCTCACTTATCAAAGGTACTGACTACGACGACAACAACACTGTCAACGGCGACGGTCAACTCCATAAATCGTTAGTGGGAGATGATTGGACAATCGACGGTCAAGGTCAAATTCAGATTTCAAATGATATAATCTACGGCTATAAAGGCGATGATATCTTGTCAGGTCGCGGCGGAGATGACATCCTCTACGGTGGCTTCGGGGGGGATAAGCTAGATGGCGGCGCGGGTAATGATAAATTATACGGCGAAGCTGGCGAGGATTTCCTGTATGGAGGTAGTGGCAAAGATACACTGTCTGGCGGCCTTCACAACGATTATCTATTCGGAGGAAGCGGCAAAGATTATCTAATCGGCGGCGACGGTAACGATTACCTTGACGGTGCTAATTTTTCGGGTGCTGGTAACGGTATCGGCGCAGGTAGTGAATCCGATTCTCTCGCCGGCGGCGCGGGTGCGGACACATTTGTACTCGGTAATGTTAATAATGTTTACTATCTCGGCACTGGCTACGCTACGATTACGGATTTTACGTTAGGTACTGATAAAATCCAAATTAAAGGCAATCTAGCAGACGGCTATTCGCTGAAAGCTGGCGATTGGAGCAATAACAAGGTTCAAGATACTGGTATCTTCTACAAGGACAATTTGATTGGTGTTGTTTTAGAGACAAACTTAACTAATGTTAACCCGAATCAAGTATTCTTGTCCGCGCCTCCAATCCCTCAATAGTCTTAAGCTTGGGTGCATCTGGTTTTTGAAGCCTGAAGAAGCATGACCGCATATAAGTTATTAGTTATGATCTGATATTTACTGCGGTCATGCTTCGCCCCTACCAGACACATTTGCCACTCTGAAATGCACGCTTAAGCTTCGCTACCTCAGGGCGAAAATTGAGGATTTCTCACTATTTTAAAATAGGAGTTTTTATGATGAAAATTGCGGACGATCGACCGAAATACCACCGACTTTTCTACACAACTTTGATATTAATTTCAGCTATCCTTTTAGGAGGATTGGGAAAGGTTTTCGAGTCCAACAACAACATAGCTTTGGCCCAAGAAAGCATCCCCGTTAGCGGTAGCGGCGACGCACAACTCCAGCCAATTGTACAATCGCTGACAGAATTTATGCGCCACCGCTGCGTCGGTGCCGCCGTACTCGGTGTTTCTGTTAAAGGTAAGCCCGTGGGTGTTTGGGGTTTGGGGCGCATGAAAGACCGATCGACCAATAACTCAAATCCGGCTTGCGGTGACGATATGCAGACCCCTCTAAGTGCGATCGTACCCGCAGATACCCCCATGCGGATCGGCAGTATCAGCAAGCCTGTTACCTTTGCCATGGTGCGCTGGGCGCTAAAACAGACGGCGCGCGATCGGGCAAATTTAGAACTGACTGACGACCAAATTGAAGGGATGAAATTGTTCGACCCCCAACATTATCCGCCGCTAATTCCCGGTTTGAACAAGCAATATCCAATAGCCATTATCCCGGAAAAATTGCACGCGGCATTTTCGGGAAAAGTCAAATTTCCAGTTGCTATTAAAGACAGTAATTGTGGCAATCTTAACTCAGGATTTGCAGACAAACAGTGGCAAAACGTCACCCTCGGAAATTTATTATCCCATCGCTCGGGACTTCAGCGGAGCGCGCCCAGATACGGTGAAGATATGACGGCAAATTTGCCAGTGCTGCGAAATCTGAAAACCCCAGCAGATTTTAAATCCCAAGAACAGCTACTTGTCAATGAATGGGGGAACAAATCTGTCATTTCTGCTAAAAATCAACTCGGCATCTCTGCTAATGCAGGCTATTTTTTGCCTAGTCCTAATTTAGAAGAAACTATGATGGTTTTGGCTGGGCGATGCCTTCAGTATCCTCTCGGTCAATATCATTATTCCAATACCAGTCCGGCATTTCCTACGATTATTTTGCAGCAGTTGGTAGCTTCCGGCAGATTTGCTGCTAAAACGGGTAAACTAGAAACTCATCAAGGCTCTGCTTTGGAGGTTTTCTTCAAAACCGAGTTGGGAATTCCTACTACGGCTACCAAGGGAATTTTCATGAGCCAAGGAGTAGAAAATTTTGGCGATCGCGAGCCGGAAAAACGCCACTGGAACGGCAAAGATTACTACGGTAAGGGATGGGATTTGAAGCGACCGCACTGTATTTGGAATGGTAATTTTTGCGACTTTTCTAGCTGGATAAATCCGCAGCCAGGGAAGATTAACTGGTCTTGGAATTTAAGCCAGGTTCCTTTTTCCCGAAGAAGTACAGATTTGAGTCCAGGAACTGGTTCGCTTGCTGCGGAAGCTGGAGTTTTTCTCAAATTCATGTCACAATATTGGGTGGGCGGTTATGAAAACAATCCGCGCATTGGGGAAAGGCGAAATAATGTTTGGAATCGATATACTGCTCATAACGGAGCGCTCGATGGTACTGAGGCTTGGGCAATTCAGTTAGGGGGAAGTAACAATCCGAAAGAGTGGAAATTGCCGCCTGTGGACGATAAAGGTCGCATCCTTGATGATTTTGCTAATTTGCAGATGTATGCGGGTTTGTTGCCGGATGGAGTTGATATTTTTGTGGCTGTGAATCAGAGGGCTGATAAGAAGTGTGTTGAGGCTAAAGGTTACAATTGCGGGGATGCTTACGGGCTTTTGAATAATTTTATTTTGTACGGTGCTTCACGGGTAAATTGGAATATGGTTGCACCGACTGCTGTTGTCAAATAATATTGATAAGTCAACGGCAGATGCGAGGCAGATAAACACAGATAAACGCAGATTGTTCGTAGGGTGCCTCTCCCTTCTTTAATCCCATAATTCAATCAATTATCTAGCAAGCGATGCACCTCATACATGGGAATTGTGTCAGGTGCATCGCTATCAAATTGTCGGTCTTGATGCAAAGATTGTTGGTGGCGACGCACCCTACAAATACTGTCAACTGTGAACTGAATGAAGGTAAAGTTAAGACTCAGTTTAAATATGAGTTTTTGAACAAGCCCATGAATTTCCGCTTCCTACTGTGTACTTCCATGAGTTGAGCGCGATAAGCAGACCATTCAACATTTCGCCCAGTTTGTATATAGGCAGCACGGGCTTTTTCTAGCCACTCGATCGCACTATCGTACTCGGCTGATTTCATTTGATTTAGAATCGATTCAGCGCGGCGACTAGCATTGACGATTACCCAATCGGGGCGATGGGGAATTGCCGCCATCATCACTCGATGAACCAGTTGTGAACCGTAGGATGTGTCAACAAGGGCGATCGCTTCTTCAATCAGTTTCTCATGCAGAAAAATATCAACCTTCGCTTCGGTAGAATTGTAGCTTTGAGTGGCTCTTAAAATTGCCAATAAATCTGCTTTCAAAGTTGACAAATTATCTCCGGATAACTCCTGCAATGAAAGATAATCATTCAAGGAAGGTTGAATCTCAAAAACTTTCATTTTAGCCTTAAACGCAGCTTCTTTTTCTCCCAATTCATCGGCTAATTCACTCATACAAACTGCCAGTTTATAGGTAGAATTTCCGGGTAAATTTAACCCAAGTTGACAAACTTTTAGAGCTTCTTCTGAGTTGCCGTCTTCTTGTAAGGTTTGAACTAGAGCAAAAGCTTCTTCCACTGATGTCATGTCGGTTGCGGCAGCTTTCACAGCTTCTTCTATTCTCCCCAAACGAGCTAACATTGTCAGATATTGTTGAATGCAGCCTTCTGCTTTGGCTAAGTATAAGTATTCTTTGTCGCGATTCTGCCGATCGAGAATTTGCAATCTAGTCAAGGTTAAGTCATGAGCATAATCTGGTGCGTCAACATCCCAAATTCCTTGTCCAGTAAGGTTTCCTTCTAGTATCTGCTGGAGTGGCGGGTAGTCCCAACCTTGCCGTAAAGCTTCCAAGCTCATACTGAAATCACAATCCCATTCATCTTTCCAACCTTCTAACATCACCTCGAAATCTATTTCTTCTTCAGCAGTTAGCTCAGCCGTCAAAATGGCTTCTGTCCAAGCTTCATCCAAAGCATTAGTGATTTCATAACTTTCACAACCATATTCTGCTACGTCATCCCAATCATCAACACAACCTGAGGTAATGGCTTCTAAAATTACTAAAGCATTTTTGCCGTCTCCATGTTCGCTGAATTCCTGGGCTTGCTGAATCAGTTCTAAAATTTCTTCTGTAATCGGGTCTTCTTCATCATAAGCATATTCATCCTCCCAATGATTCTGAGCTTGTCGGAAAATTTCTCGCACTTGTCGCCGAAAAGGAGCAGGATCGATCGCACTTCGCCGATGTGTTGTCGCCAGTTGGTTTGTCGGCCCAGACACAGCGTTTGAGTTGACGTATAGTTCGATCGCACTTATCAGCGAGGGTTCGTTGTCCACTAAATGCTCTACTAACTCATAGATTTGGGCGTCATTGAGGCGAGAGAGCAACTCTTCCAGCGTTTCGCCCCGTTCAATTTTTTCTGGTTCTCGCAGGCACAAAAACAGCGTAGCGATAATGTGTTTGCACCATCCATCGCCATCGTAAGGACAAGTGCAGAATACTCCAGATGTTAATCCGGCATGAGTAAAGGGCAAGGTAACATCGTAAGGTTCAACTTGAGAACCGTATACTTTTGCTTGCACCATATTGCCGCGGAGAACTGCGCTAGCAACATTGCCACCGAGATAGTAATCTTCGGCTCGGTTGAGCGATCGCTCAGAACTGTTATTCTTGATAATCGTTTCACTAAGTTTGGGAATTGGCATCACACCAGACCTCAGCAATTAAAGGATTAGACTCGATTTTACTTCAGAAATGCACTTGGTCTACGATATGCAGTCTGCTCTACAAACAGCAGCGGGCATTAAAACTGAACCCTCAAGTGTCAACTGTTAACTGTCAATTTTTTAAGATTCTTTAATATGAATTTCAAAGCAGGGGAAGTAAACATTATCCAGTCTACTGTGCAAACAGCAGCGGAAAATAAAACTGAACCCTCAACCCTCAACTCTCAACTGTCAACTGTTTAAAATTATTCGATATTCTTGAGTTTGGATGCCAGCTAGTCCAAAGGCAGCGCTAAGATGGTTAAGCACTGTTTTGCACTACTCTCATGTCCCAACGCGCCAAAACCTCACACAGCCAGCCAAGTGCATCCGACAACGGGCATCATGTGATGACTTCTAACTCCAACAGCCAAAATACGATTCGGATTCGCGGTGCGAGACAGCACAACCTTAAGAATATCGATCTGGAACTGCCGCGCGATCGACTGATAGTTTTTACCGGTGTCTCCGGTTCCGGTAAGTCTTCCCTGGCTTTCGATACAATTTTTGCCGAGGGACAGCGCCGCTACGTGGAGTCTCTCAGCGCCTACGCCCGCCAGTTTTTGGGACAGTTGGATAAGCCGGATGTCGATGCGATAGAGGGGTTGAGCCCTGCTATTTCGATCGACCAAAAGTCAACTTCGCACAACCCGCGATCGACTGTCGGCACTGTTACAGAAATTTACGATTATCTTAGATTGCTCTACGGCAGAGCTGGCGAACCGCACTGTCCGATTTGCGATCGCTGCATTGCGCCGCAGACAATTGATGAAATGTGCGATCGAGTTATGGCACTTCCAGACGGTACTCGCTTTCACCTTCTGGCCCCAGTTGTGCGCGGAAAAAAAGGCACTCACCGCAAATTATTGTCGAGTTTAGCTTCCGAAGGATTTATTCGCGTCAAAGTTAACGGAGAAATTTTAGAACTTTCGGAAAATATCGAATTAGATAAAAATCATATCCACAATATCGAGATAGTTGTCGATCGGTTAGTTAAAAAACCGGGTTTAGAAGAGCGTTTAGTGGATTCTCTGGCAACTTGTTTGCGACATTCTGAGGGAATTGCGATCGTAGAAGAGTTACCGCCTGACGAAAATTCTGAACCAGCCAATGGGCCGATCGTATTTTCGGAGAACTTTGCTTGTCCCGAACACGGCGCGGTGATGGAAGAACTTTCGCCCCGGTTGTTTTCGTTTAATTCGCCCTACGGCGCTTGTCCCAACTGTCACGGTTTGGGGAGTTTGCGGACTTTTGCACCGGAGTTAGTCATTCCTGATGAGAAAGCACCTCTTTATTGTGCGATCGCCCCTTGGTCAGACAAAGACAACTCCTATTATCTCTCTTTGCTGTGCAGCGTTGCCGATAGTTGCGGGTTTGATATCGACACTCCTTGGTTCCGCTTGAGGCCCGAACACCAGCGAGTGATTTTGTACGGTAATGAGTCAAAACAAACCGCAGAAAGCAAGAAGCGAGACAGCAACGCCAGCGATTTGAGGAGAGATTTTAAGGGCGTAATTTCCATGTTGCAGCGCCAGTACGACGATACAGGTTCTGATTTGATCAAACAGAAGCTGGAACAGTATCGAGTCGATCGCTCTTGCGATTGTTGTCACGGCAAACGCTTGAAACCAGAGGCGCTGTCTGTACGGTTAGGAAACTATGGAATTGTGGATTTGACGGGGATTTCGATTCGCGAATGTCGGGAACGAGTCAATAATTTGGGATTGAGCGATCGGCAATTTCAAATATCCGATTTAGCCCTCAGAGAAATCAAAGCAAGATTGCAATTTTTGCTCGATGTCGGATTAGATTACCTGACATTAGACCGTGCAGCCATGACACTTTCCGGCGGAGAAGCCCAGCGAATTCGCCTCGCAACTCAAATCGGTTCCGGTTTGACCGGCGTCCTCTACGTTTTAGATGAACCCAGCATCGGACTGCACCAAAGAGACAACTTTCGCCTGCTGCAAACCTTAACAAAATTGCGCGATTTAGGCAATACTTTGATTGTCGTAGAACACGATGAAGAAACCATGCGCGCCGCCGATCACATTGTCGATATCGGCCCCGGCGCAGGCGTTCACGGCGGCAAAATCATCTCGCAAGGAAGTTTAGAAAACTTGCTAGCGGCCGAAGAATCTTTGACTGGTGCTTATCTGTCGGGAAAACGAGTAATTGAAACTCCCAATGAAAGGAGAAAAGGCAACGGCAAAGCTCTCTCGCTCAAAAATGCGAGTCGCAACAATTTAAAAAACGTCGATGTGGAAATTCCCCTGGGAAAACTTGTCTGCGTGACAGGTGTTTCCGGTTCTGGAAAATCAACTTTAATCAATGAATTGCTCTATCCGTCACTGCAACACTATCTGACCAAAAAAGTTCCTTTACCACCCGATATGGACGCCCTAAAAACCAAGGGCGAACGCTCTCTAGATGATGTGGTTGATAAGGTCATTGTCATCGATCAATCTCCCATCGGCCGCACTCCGCGTTCCAATCCCGCTACCTACACGGGAGTCTTTGATGTGATTCGGGATTTGTTTTCCGAAAGCATTGAAGCGAAGGCAAGAGGTTACAAAGCCGGGCAGTTTTCTTTTAACGTGAAAGGGGGAAGGTGCGAAGCTTGTGGCGGCCAAGGCGTGAACGTGATTTCGATGAATTTTCTGCCGGATGTTTACGTACAGTGCGAGGTTTGTAAAGGTGCGCGGTACAACCGGGAAACGCTGCAAGTGAAGTATAAAGGCAAGTCAATTTCTGATGTTTTGAACATGACTGTGGAGGAAGCTTCGGAAATGTTTAAAAATATTCCGAGGGCGGGCGCCAGACTGGAAACGTTAGTGGATGTTGGCTTGGGTTACATTCAGTTGGGACAGCCTGCACCGACGCTTTCTGGCGGGGAAGCGCAGCGGGTGAAGTTGGCTACGGAACTGTCGCGTCGCGCTACTGGGAAGACGCTTTATTTGATTGATGAACCCACGACTGGCTTGTCGTTTTATGACGTTCACCACTTACTCAATGTGCTGCAAAGATTGGTGGATAAGGGTAATTCAATTTTGGTCATCGAACACAATTTGGACGTGATTCGGTGCTGCGATTGGGCGATCGATTTGGGGCCAGAAGGGGGAGATAAGGGAGGGGAAATTATTGTGGCGGGGACGCCGGAGGATGTGGCGGCAAATCCTCGTTCTTATACTGGGAAGTATTTGAAAGCTGTTTTAGAGCAGCATCCTTTAGGGAGTGCTGTAGCTGTTAGCTAATACTCGGTCAGGATAGATATTGTAGGGTGCGTCAGCGATTAGCCTAATTTTCAGGTGGAGAGGCAGAAGTGGCTGACGCACCCTACTGCTACCCACTCAGGAACGATTTTGCGTCATTTGAGGTGCATCGTTGAGCGATTTACCCCGGATTATTGAGCGGATACACTTCTGGCTATGTTAAGAAGTGCGGAATGTAGGTCATAAATCTTTATATTTTAGAGCCTTACAATAAAATAATATTAAAAGGAATACTATAAAGCAGAGAGCGATCGCTCAAATCACAAAGGAAGAACCTATATTTGATCTGGCAATCGCAATTTTCGATATAGTTCATCAATCAATAAATTGAAATATCCACCATTAAATCATCTTTAAGGAGTCGTAAATGACTACAACTTTTTCGCGTCTAGAACTTCAGAAAATTGCCGAGGATCACAGATTGTTTTTATGGTCTATCCTCGCCTTGATAGTTATTAACCTATTTCATGTTTCTTTACAAAATCAAGCTATAAATCTACAACCTATACGTTTACTCGCACATTTTGCAGCAACAGGAT
This sequence comes from Microcoleus sp. PH2017_09_SFU_O_A, assembly GCF_020738625.1. Taxonomy (NCBI): domain Bacteria; kingdom Bacillati; phylum Cyanobacteriota; class Cyanophyceae; order Oscillatoriales; family Microcoleaceae; genus Microcoleus; species Microcoleus sp. PH2017_09_SFU_O_A. The sequence goes on along the minus strand of NZ_JAEQCF010000031.1, from coordinate 659 downwards.
TTCGGATATTTGCGCTATACAAGCTGGTAAGATCCCTCAAGCTTTCTGCATGGATAATTTGGCTTATTGTTGGTTCACTTGTGCCAATTCTGAGTCTACTGGTACACGATAAAGCAATGAAAGCAATGAAATCTGCTGGCATAAAAGTCGGATTCATGGGAGTCGATCCAAGCTCTATCTAATATGCTGTTGTAGTCTAACAATTGTGGTGTACCGTACTGGCGAGAAATTCTGATACATTACGAGGTAGTTTGCAGCAGATTAAGCAAACAGTTATCTCGTTTCGTTTCTGAGTTATGACAGTACAAAGCATTGAAAAAACCTTTCAACTCATCCTACAAAAAACCATTCCGACAACAGCACAATAAACTGAGAGCAACCCCCTTTAAACCCAGTTAACCCAGGGTGGATTAATTGTCAGAGGGGGAATAGACTTCTTGCAAAAATAGTTAGGAAGTTGCTGGGAGCAACGTCCCACAAAAATCTTTTTTATTGTGGGACGTTTCTCCCAGCAGCGTCCCACAATTTGATTAAAAGGGCTTTTGCAAAAGGTCTATTGTCTAGGGCGTCGGTTCAGTATTAAAGGTTGACACAAGCGACATAGTATGTATGTTGATGTAGACCTTGGCAGGGCTCTCGCATGAGGACAAAAAAATGGT